>NZ_ANBC01000735.1 GCF_000341125.1 Nocardiopsis lucentensis DSM 44048
CGCCTGCATGGTCCTGGGCGTGCTGAGCTGGGTGCGCCTGACCGACGTCCCGCGCGCGTCGCTGCGCCGCGTCCTCAACGGGGTCGAGGTCGTGGTGATCATCGCGATGTGCGCGGCCCTCGCCTGGGGGATGGGCCTGTTCGCCTTCGTCGCGCGGATGTCCGGGGTGGATTGACGGCGGTCCTCCCGCCACGGGTCCGGGCCCGTGGCGCGCCGGGCGGACTCAGGGGCGCTCGGTCGACGCGCCGTCGGCGCCGGCCGGGTCCTGACGGGACGGTTCCTCCCGCCCCGACGGGGTGTTCGACGCCTCCACCACCGCCGTCGCCGCCACTCCTCGCGGGTTGGCGCACCGCCTCCGCCGCCGGGCCTCCCGGAGCGACACACCCACGATGCGGGTGGCCGCCGCCGCCGTGATCACGGCAAGGGGGAGGACGAGCCTGGCCACGGGCTGGCGAATGGGATGGAAGCGGGCCCCCACACCGTCCAGGACGATGAACCCCGCGGGCCGAACCCGCGCGAAACCGCTGCCCCCGGCCCCGTCGGCGCCAGGGATACGGCTCGAACCGCCGCCCATGGTGCTGAGCGCGCTGACCCGCGCGACGGGGACGACGGTGGTCGCGCCCGACACCACCGGTTCGCCGAACACGGTGGCCGCCCTGGCCGCCGTGCCGGTGCCCTCCACCACGCGCACGAGCGCGTCCAGCGCGGGGCTGGAGCGTTGGGCGGGTGACGCGCCACCGGCGTTTCGGGCAGTGCGTCGGGCACGTCGGATCGCGGATCTCAGCATGGTCCTGCTCCCTCGCCGGTTTCCCCACACGCTACCGGGCCGCCCCGGCGAGGGGCCGCTCCTCCCGGCGCGTCCGTGTCTCCGGGGGCGCCCGCCCGTGTGGCCGATTTCGGACATTGAGTGACGGTTCGTGTGTTCAGGGCGATATGGTGTCCGCCGTTCCACGAACGACCCAGGAGGGGAACCCCGCATGCCCGAGCCGATCAACCGTGCCGCGACCCTGGCGGGAGGGGCCGCCCTGGCGTTCCTGCTCAGTGCCTGCGGTGGTGGCGACACCGGGCGGGCCGAACGGGAGCCGGACACCGTCGCCGGGGGCGCGGAGGGCGCCGAGGAGACGGCCGCGGCCGAGGAGGCCGTCGAACTCGTCGACCCCATGGAGCTCGCCCCGGACCACCTGTGCGAGGTGCTGTCCCAGGACACACTGGACGAGTTCGTGGGCCCGGGCCGTGCGGGCAACCAGGAGGGGGAAGGCGGCGTCCCGGACCCGGACAGTCTGGAGAACACCGGACAGCTGACGATGACCTGTATCACCACGGACGTGGACATCGACGCGGGGGCGCCGCGGAGCCACAGCCTCACCTACCGCCTGGAGATCAGTGAGGAGCTTCAGATGGACGACTACGTCCTCCCGATCGAGGAGTCCGAGGCCGACCCCTCGCTCGGCGTCGGCGAACTGGCGGCCATCGAGTTCCAGCGGGAGGGGACCAGCGCCGAACTCACCGTGGTCGACGGGCAGGTGCTCGTGAAGGTGACGTACGACGCTGACGAGGTTGTCGACGACGGGGCGGGCGACTACGTCGGTGTGGCCTACCTCGACGAGGAGGAGATGACCCGGCGTGCCGTCACGGTCGCCGAGGAGATCCTCGCCGCGGTCGGCTGAGCCCGCCCGCGCCCGGGAGGGCCCGTCAGAACAAGGGTTCGCCGGGCTCCAGCGTCTCCGGGTCGACGGTCACCACCCGGCCCCCGGCGGTGATCGCGGCCAGCGCCTCGCCCTCCGGGTGCACGGCGACCCGTCGGAAGTCCACCGCGCCGTCGCGGTCGGCGAGGTCCTCTCCCGTCTCCAGGTCCCACACGTGGCTCATGGAGCCGGTCGCGTCATCGTCTGACGCGTACCCCGGCACCTCCCAACTCGCGTACACCCGAGACCGCTCCGGATCCACCACGACGTCGAGGAGGACGGCGACCCCCGTGTCGGCGAAGCCGGGCAGCGTGAAGGAGCCCAGTTCCGCGCGTCGCGCGTAGTCGAACCACACCAGCCGCTCCCCGTCCCCGTACACCACCTCGTCGCGGCCGGGGACCGCGGCGAAGACCGTCGAGTCCGTTCCCCGAACGGTGTACGCCTCCTCCCCCGTGCCGATGTCCCACACGGAGATCGTCCCGGTTCGGGCGATGGCGAGGCGGTCGGGGCCGACGAACTCCACGCGGTTCGTCCGCCCCGGCACGAGCGATCCCGTCGCCTCCCCGGTGGCCGGGTCGACGAGACCCACGCTGTCCGCGTCCATGTCACCGCCTCCGGCCAGCGCCACCGCGAGCACACTCCCGTCGGGGCCGAACGCCGTGTCCTGGGCGTCGCGTGGCGGGGCGGACCACACGCCTCCGCTCTCCTCCGGTCCGATCTGCGGTCCCAGATGCCGTGCGGTCGTCCCCGACGGCAGGTCGAAGGTGTGCGTGACCGCGACCGGAAGGGTGACCCCCTCGTATTCGACGGGGACCGCCGCGACGACCGTGCAGCCGGTGGGTGAGAACACGGGCTCGGAGTCGGTGTCCACCGCGTCGGCGGGGCGGGCGACCTCCCTCCCCGCGCGCCAGTCCCACACCGTCAGCCCGTACTCCCCGGTGGTCACGGCCAGTGCGTCCCCGCCCGGGCCGAACGCCAGCCCGATCGGCCCCGCCCCGGCCCCGTCGGGTGCCGTCCCGGGTGACGGGTACCCGGTGCCGTCCAGGCAGGACGCGTCGGCGACCGGTCCGGCGTCGGGCTCTCCGGGACCCTCGCCCTCCGCCGCTCCGCCTGGGGACCAGCCGCGGGACCAGGCCGCGGCGGAGCCCGCCACCAGGGCGAGCACCAGACCACCCGCCGCCAGGAGCGCGGCACGACGTCCGTGTCGGGGAGGGGGCTTCGGTACCCCTCCGGCGGCGCGGTCCCCGGCTCGGGGGTCGACGGCCGACCTCTGCCGTGCCGCGACGGCCTCGACCGCGGTCCGCACCCGCCGCGGCCATGGACCCGGGTCGGACTCCCCGCCGAGCATCCGCACCAGGTCGGCCGCACTGGGGCGCAGCGACGGGTGGCGTTTGAGGCAGGCGTCGACCAGTCCGCGCAGTTGCAGGGGGACCCGGGGGAGCCCGGCCGGCCCCTCGACGCCGCTGGCCGCGAAGCACAGCGTCGCCGCCCAGGACAGCACGTCCGCGGCCGGGGCCGTCCCGCCCTCCGGCGCCGCGAAGGCCGGGTGCGGGGCGCGTTCGGAACCGTCTCGTTCCAGCCATTCCAGACCAGGGTCGGCCAGGACCGCCGACCGCGCCGTCAGGAGCACCCCGTCGGGCCACAGCGAGCCGTGGACGCGTCCCGACGCGTGCAGGCCGGTCAGCGCGAGGGCGAGCGCGAGCGCGAGCGGGACCAGCGCGTCCGCGGAGAGGGGACCGTGCTCGTGGACCAGGTGCGCCAGGCTCGGCCCGAACGGGCGGTCCACGGCCACCCAGGGCACCGCACCCTCCAGGTCGGCGTCCCGCACCCCGCACACGTGGGGGCCGGACACCTCGCGCGCGGTCAGCACCCGCTGGGCGAAGGCCGACCGGAAGGCGGGGTCGGTGGTGTGCGTCGACCGCGCCACCTTGACCGCGACGGGTGCTCCCTCGGCGCCCGACCCCAGGTAGACGCGCGTGAAGGTCTCCTCACCCAACCGGGCGTGGAGGCGGTAGGGGCCGACGGACGGCGGATCGTGGGGGTGGAGCGGGAGCATGGGCCCTTCCCTGGAGGCGGCGGTGGCGCGTGACGTCAGTCGATGGTGGTGATCAGGCGCAGTTCGACGGCGTCGACGACCCACATCCCCGAGCCGGTCGGCGGGAACCCGACGAAGATCCCACCGTCGGGATGGAGCGTGATCTCGGCGACGAACCCCTCGTCGGACTCGGCCGTCAGCTCCTCACCCGTGGAGAACTCCCACACCTTCATCACGCCCTCGGACAGGTCCGCGGCCGGTTCCCGGTACGTGGCGTACAGCCGGTCCGCCTGCGGGCTGTACACGAACTGGTCCAGGGGCGCCCCGGGCGGGTCGGCGGGGACGAACCGGGTGGGCTCCCCCCGGCTGCCGAGCACCTGCCTGCGGGGACCGCTCTCGTTGTAGTAGAGCACCTCGTCGTCCTCCGTGAGGACCAGGTCCGGGTCGAACAGGGGGGAGCTGTGGCCGTCCCCGTACGCGACCAGCTCGCGCGTTCCGGTGTCCCACACGAGCACCTCACCACTGAGGGTGTGGGCCCCCAGGTGGGAGCCGTCAGGGGAGTAGGCGACGATCTCAGCCGCGCTGTCGGCCTCCTCGTAGGCGTGGACCACGTCCCCGCTCTCCACGTCGTAGGTGACCACGCTCGTGGGGCCGCCGGCGGCCGTGGTCACCTCCGAGCCGTCCGGGGAGAACTCGGCGGCCGTCACGTTCTGTCCGGGGCCCAGGACGGTGCTCTCCCCGGTCTCCAGGGTGTACACGTGCGTTCCGTCGTCCGAGGTGAAGGCGAGTTCACAGTCGTTCGGGGAGAACACGGGCCTCCCCCGCAGAGGAGGGATCTCCACGTCGATCCACGCGAGCCGGGTGCCGTCCCGCCAGTTCAGGAGGAAGATCCCCTGCGGGCTGCCGATGGCGAGGACTGAGCCGTCGGTGGAGAACGCGGGGTGGAGCCGCCCTTCCATCTCGGGTAGTTCGCCGCTCTCGGCCGGTTCGGTGAACTCGTCGGCCAGGTGCACGGCGGGGTCGCACACCTCGCGCTCGACGGGTTCCGCGCTCGCGGACGGCACGGCCTCGCCGGGTTCGGCGCGCACCAGGTCCGGCCCGCCCAGCGACCACACACCGAAGCCGCCCATGAGCATCAGGGCGACGGCCGCCGCCCCGGCGATGAGCAGCCGCCCCGCCAGAGGGCCCTTCTCGCCCTTGGCCAGGGCGGTCGATCGCACGGCGTCCCGGTGTTCGCCCGCGACCTCGTCGAGTGCCTCCCGTGCGGCCGGGGGCAGCCAGGCGGCCGCGTGCGGCGCGGGTTCGGGCGAGCCGCCCAACTCCCGGAGGACTTCCGCGGCGGTGGGCCGCCGGTCGGGGTCCTTGTCCAGACAGGACGCGACGAGCCCGCGCAGGGACTCGGGCACGCCGGTCAGGACGGGGTCCTGGTTGGCGACGCGGTACATGACGGCCGACGGGTGGCCCTCGCCGAACGGCCCCGTCCCCGTGAGCGCGTACACGAGCATCCCGCCGAGCGCGAACACGTCCGAGGGGGTGCCGCACCGCTGTTCCCGGACGATCTCCGGGGACATGTATCCGGGGGTGCCGACGATCCGGTCCGCGTCGCCGTGGCGGGCGTCCTCCATCGCCCCGGCGATCCCGAAGTCGATCACCTGCGCCCCGTCCGCCGACACCATGACGTTGCCGGGCTTGAGGTCGCGGTGGACCAGGCCCTTGGCGTGGACGCCCTCCAGCGCGCGGGCCACGCCCCGCCCGAGGAACCGCACGCTCTCCTCCGGGAGCGGGCCCGTGGCGTGCACGAGGTCGTGGAGCGAGGGCCCCATGACGTACTCGGTGGCCATCCAGGGAGTCTGCCCCGAGGTGTCGGCAGCCAGGACCCGGGGGACGTTCTCGCCCAGGACGAGCCGGGCCAGCTCCAGCTCCTGGGCGAAGCGCTCGCGGAAGTCGGGGTCGTAGGCGTACTCGGCCCGGACCACCTTGACGGCCGCGGACGTACCGGCCGCGTCGAGCCCCAGGTAGACGCGGCCCATGCCGCCGGCGCCGAGGAGCGCGGCGATCCGGTACGGTCCGACCCGGCTCGGGTCGTCGGGTGCTGGCTGCTGCATGGCGACCTTCCGAGGCGGGTCAGGACAGTTCGGAGACGATGGTGAACCCGGAGTCCAGGATCAGGACGCTGATCTCTCCCGTGTCGGAGACGGCGGTGGCGACGTGCTCCCCGTCCGGGTGGACGCCGATCGGGTCGTAGAGGAGGATCTCCCCCTCCCTCAGGAGCTCGCCGGTCGCGGCGTCCCACACGCTGCTCCGGCTGGAGGGCAGGCCGTAGGCTCCGGCGAGGACGCGTCCGCCGTCGGAGGAGAAGGCCAGGTCGTGGATGAGCTCGTGCTCCTCGCCGACGGGCGCCAGCTCACGGACGGTCGCGCCGGTGGCGGTGTCGACGATCCAGGCGCGGTTGTCCCCGTTCACCACGGCCATGGTGGAGTCGTCGGGGGAGAGCGTGAACGAGTACCGACCGTCTCCGGAGATCCGGTACAGCTCTTGGCCGGTGGCGGTGTCCCAGACGAACACGCCCCGGTAGGCGTCCCACTCGTGGTCGACCACCATGCCGACGAGCAGGGACCCGTCACGGGTGAAGTCGAGGTCGAAGGCGATGCCCTCGACCGGGATGTCCACCTCGGCGGTGTCGCTCTCCACGTCCCAGATCTGGATGAGCCGGTCGCCGTCGTAGGTCCCGTCCTCGGAGGCGAGGACCGCCAGCCGGGAGCCGTCGTCGGTCAGGGCGGGGTAGTCGTAGAAGCCGCGGTCCCCGTTGTTTCGGCCCACAACGGCCACACGGTTGTCACTGGACCCCTCCCATACCTCGACGTAGCCGTCGGCCGCGGAGGCGACGTAGCCGCTGGACGTGATGTCGGCGGAGGTCGGGGTGGGCTCCCACGTGTCGATGGGCACGCCCTCGCGCCAGTCCCAGGCGGACAGCGTGCTTCCGCCGTAGACGTACAGCGTCTCCCCGTCGTCGGAGAAGACGAGGTCGTACATGAAGCCGCTGAGTTCGACCTCGGGAGGGCCGTCGGAGGGCTCGCCGCCCGGGTCGGGGGACGACGAAGGGTCGGCGCCGGGGCCGGCGGTGGCGGCCGGCTCCTGGCCCGGGAACGGGAGACCGGCGAGAGCGAGCACGGTCCCGCCCGCGATGACCAGGGCGGACGCCGCGGCTGTCACGAGGACGGTGCCGCGCCGCCGCCACCAGGGGCGTTGGGTCCCGGCCTCGGAGTCATCGGATCCGGGCGGAGGGGGCGGCGCCGCGTCGTCCGCGGCGCGGCCGGGCCGACCACGCGCTGCGGACCGGCCGGG
>NZ_ANBC01000736.1 GCF_000341125.1 Nocardiopsis lucentensis DSM 44048
CGCGCGCTGGGACTCATTCTCCCGGAGGTCGATCTGCTGGGTGACGGGGGAGGGCAGCCACCCGTGCTCCGCGGACGGAAGCGGGAGCGCGGACAGCTCCTCCAGGATCCGGTCGGTGTCGGGACGCGCCTCCGGGTCCTTGGCCAGGCACACGGCGGCCAGGTCGCGGAGCACCCCCTCGGGGACCGTGTCGAGGCGGGGCGCCCCGGACAGGACCCGGTGCAGGACGGCGGCCGGGTGGCCCGCACCGAACGGCGGCTCCCCGGAGGCCGCGAAGACCACTGTCCCGGCCATCGAGAACACGTCGCTGCGCGGCGAGACCTCGTCACCGGTGACCTGCTCGGGAGACGTGTAGGCGGGGGTGCCCAGGGTCTGGCCGGTGCGGGTCAGGACGGTGCCCTCCACGGCCCGGGCGATCCCGAAGTCGATCACCTGGGGCCCGCGCGGTGAGAGCAGGACGTTGCTGGGCTTGAGGTCGCGGTGCACGATCCCGGCCGCGTGGATGGTGTCGAGGGCGCGCGCCAGCCCCAGGGCGAGAACCCGCAGCGACGGCTCCGGGAAGGGGCCGCCCGCGAGGACGGCGTCCTTCAGCGTTGGACCGGGGACGTACTCGGTGGCCATCCAGGGAGCGGGCGCGTCGGGATCGGCGTCCACGACCGCGGGGGTGAACGGCCCCCGGACGAGGCGGGCGGCGCGGATCTCCCGGCCGAAGCGGGCGCGGAACCGGGTGTCGAACGCCAGGTCCTCCTTGACCACCTTCAGGGCGCACAGGTGGCCGTCGGGGGTGCGCGCGAGGTAGACCTCGCCCATCCCGCCCGCGCCCAGGCGGGCGAGGAGACGGTGGGGGCCGATGTACGGGGGATCTCCTGGGGTGAGCGGCTGCACGGTGGGTGGGGTCCTCACGGGGTCCGAGGTCCTGCCCCGGTGGTCGTTCGGCCGGGGTGGGGGGCGTCCGTCAATCTAGTCGTTCATCGACGAACGCCCCAGAGCCCCACCCCCCCATCCGGTTCCCCCGAAGCCGGTTCCCTGGTCCGGCCACCCCAGGGGGTCGCCGTTCGGGCGCCGGCGGAGTTCCCAAGGGTGGGGCCGCGCCGTGGGCGTCCGTTGAGGGGGTGGGCGACGGGCGGGCCCAAGCGAAGCGGCGGGGCCGAGGAGAACACCGTCAGGGGCGGGAGGCCGTGGCCCCGGCCCAGATGTTGACGTCGGACTCGACGGCCCACGCGTCGATACGTCGCAACTCCTCGTCGGTGAACTCCGGGGCGTCCAGCGCGCTCAGGTTGTGTTCGAGTTGCTCGACACCGGAGGCTCCGACGAGCGCCGTGGTCACCGTGCGCGGGCCCTGGTCGCGCAGGACCCAGGAGATCGCCATCTGCGCGAGGCTCTGGCCGCGTTCGGCCGCGATGGCGTCGAGCGCGCGGGCCCGCTCCAGGACGGTGTCGGAGAGCATGTTCTTCCGCCAGCTGGGGCGGCCCACTCCGGCGCGGGAGTCGGCGGGCACGCCCCCGTCCAGGTAGCGGGAGGTCAGAACGCCCTGGGCCAGCGGTGAGAAGGCGACCACGCCCATGCCCTCGTCGTCGGCGGCGGCCAGGAGGCCGTCCTCGATCCAGCGGTTGAGCATGGAGTAGGAGGGCTGGTGGACGACCAGGGGTGTGCCCAGCTCGCGCATGATCCGCGCGGCCTCGCGCGTGGCGGCGGGGCTGTAGGAGGAGATGCCCGCGTACATCGCCCGGCCGGACACCACCGCGTGGTGGAGGGCGAGCATGGTCTCCTCCAGCGGTGTGTCCTGGTCCGGACAGTGGCTGTAGAAGATGTCGACGTAGTCCAGGCCCATCCGCTGGAGAGAGCGGTCGAGGGAGGACAGCAGGTACTTGCGGGAGCCGCCGCGCAGGTGGGGGCCGGGGCCCATGACGTATCCGGCCTTGGTGGTGATGACCAGCTCGTCGCGGTAGGGGCGCAGGTCGCGGTCGAGGATCCGGCCCAGGTTCTCCTCGGCGCTGCCGGGCGGCGGGCCGTAGTTGTTGGCCAGATCGAGGTGGAAGACACCGAGGTCGAAGGCTCGGAGGAGGATGCGGCGCTGGCCCTCGAAGTCGCGGTCGGCACCGAAGTTCTGCCATAGCCCGAGGGACAGGCGGGGCAGGTGGAGGCCGCTGTTGCCGCAGCGTCGGTACTCCACGGAGTCGTAGCGGTCCTCGCTCGCGACGTGTGTGCCCACGGTATGTCCCTTCGTCGGTCTGCGTCTGAGGGGACAGTTTCGCAGACCAGGACATTCCAGGCGTCATCGGCGACAGAGGGGCGCCGTGCCGCGAGAGCGGGTACGGGTGTCGTACGTCGCGGACGCGTCGTGGATCAGGCGGCGGTGAGTCCGGCCAGCGCGTGGCCGTGGTGGTGGGAGGACTCGGGGATCCGCGCGAACGGGTTGAGGAGGGCGGCCGCGCCCACCGGGTCGCTCGCGGGGTGGGAGACGGTCTCGCCACCGCGGAAGAGGTCGGTCCAGAAGAACCGGCCGTCGCGGCACCAGACGTTGACGTCACGCTGGACCGACACGACGGCCATCTCGGACGTTCCGGACCAGTAGAGCTGCCGGGGAGTCAGGGACGCGAGCTCGCCCAGGAGCGCGGTGATCGCGCGCTCGGCACAGAAGGCGTGGCGAGGCTTGTGCTTGACTCGCCTGGCGAGGGCCGACTTCGCCCGGGAGGCCCGGGGGTTGTTCAGGCGCCAGTGACTCAAGGTCGTCTCCAGTGTGTGTCGGGTACCGCGTGCAGACCGTGTGCGCTTGTCGCGACCACGAGCCGCGGTTCGAGGGGCGCCGCCGCCGCTGTCGCGTGAGCGGGTTCCCTCCACAAAGTTGGTGAGGCGTGAACCGTGTCGTTACCTCGTAGTTATTCTTTGCGCTCCGGATGCTAGCAGCAATCGACCCTCCGTGGTCGAGGCTTTTGGGAGTGACCAATCTCACAATTAACGAATGGGTATCAGCTTGGAGTTTGAGAGAACCACCAGCTGAGGATGCCTATTTCGAACATAAGTCTGAGAGTTTTCGAGGCTGAAAGAGATGCGGAGTCTCGTTCCCGCTGTCGCGGTGATCACCCGCTTTTGCGACTACCGGGCGTCATTACTTCACCCACGGTGACTTTACGCAGGTGAGGAGTCCTTTACCCGGATCGGGCCGGGTCTTGTGCCTTCCGCCGTCGGGGGTTCACATGCCTCCATGCCCGTTTTGCGCCCCCGGTGACCCCGGTGTATGGGGTGGTCGCGCGGCTGGAGGACACTGGAACGGGTCGAACGAGGAGAGAAGCCGCGCAGTGACACAGACCAATACATCCGGTGACCCGATCGCGACTCGTCCGGGTTCCGTCCCCTCCGAACCGGCGGGCGGCGCCCGCGCCTGGCTCGTCTGGGGCGTCGCCGTCGGCGGCTACTTCCTGGCGATGCTGCACCGCAACGGCCTCGGTGTCGCCGCGCTGGAGGCGCAGGAGAGGTTCGACGTCGGCCCCGCCCTGCTGTCCCTGTTGCCGATGCTGCAGCTCCTCGTGTACGTCCTCCTCCAGGTGCCCTCCGGGCTGCTGGCCGACCGGCTCGGTCCGCGCTACGCCCTCGTGATCGGGATGGGCGCGATGGTCGGCGGAGCGTGTCTGTTCGCGCTCGCGCCCGGGGTGGAGGCGGCCGTCGCCGGCCGGTTCCTCATCGGACTCGGAGACGCCCTCGTCTTCCTCAACGTCATCCGCCTGGCCGCCCTCTGGTTCCCCCGCGAGCGCTACGCGCTCGTCAGCGGCCTCACCGGAGTGGTCGGGGGGACCGGTCAGGTGGCCAGCGTCGCGCCGCTGGCGTGGGCGCTGGAGGGCATGGGCTGGGTGGCCGCCTTCCTCGCCACGGCCGGGCTCACGGCGCTCATGGCCGTGCTGGTGCTGCTGATCGTGCGGGACCGCCCCGCGGGGGCGGCCGGCAGGTCCACCGTGGCCGAGCCGATGCCCGTCTGGGCGGCGCTCGGAGAGGCGCTGCGGGCGCGCGGTCCGCGGATCGGGATGGCACACCACGCGGCCGTCATGGCGCCGTTCACGATGATGATGGTGCTGTGGGGGTACCCGTTCCTCGTTGGCGGCCTGGGATTGTCCGAGGGGGCCGCCGCGCTCACGCTCACGGGCCTGGCCGCCGGGGGGCTGTGGATCGCGCCGTTCGCGGGTGTCGTCATCGGCCGCTGGCCGAACGCGCGCGTGTGGCTCGGGCTGACCCTGGGCACGTCGCTGAGCGCGGGGCTGCTGCTCCTGGTGCTGTGGCCGGGTGGGGCGCCGACGGGTGCGGGGATCGCGGTCCTGGCGCTGACCGCGCTGGGGCAGACGCTGGCGCCGACGGTCTCCTTCGACTTCGCCCGGGACGGTATCCCGGTCAGCCGCACCGGTGTCGCCTCCGGTCTGGTGAACATGGCGGGCTTCTCCACCGCCGTGCTGTGCACCGTCCTGGCCGGGGCCGTGCTCCAGGTCCTGCCCGAGTCGCCGACCTCCTTCCAGTGGGCGTTCGTGCCCATCTGCCTGACCACGCTCTGCGCGACCGTGGTTCTCTGGCGCCTCGTCCTGCGGCGTCGGTGAGCCCGACCCCCGGGTGATATCATGAGATATCACTTGGAGGTGATCGTATGGCCGATGTCCTGATCCGCAACGTGCCGGACAGTGTCCTGACCGCGATCGACGCGGACGCCAAGAGACACGGACTGTCGCGCAGCGAGTACCTGAGACGCTCTCTGGAGCGGACGGTGAGAAGCGCTGGCGCCTCGGTGACGGAGGACGACCTGTCGCGCTTCGCCGAAGCTTTCTCAGACCTCGGGGACCCGGAAGTCATGAAACGGGCGTGGGAATGACCTGGTTGATCGACAAATCCGCCTTGGTTCGGCTGGGAACCAGTCCGGGCGCGCGGGAGTGGGCCGCGCGCATCGAGAGGGGCCTGGTACGGATCTCCACGGTGACCAGACTGGAGGTGGGTTTCTCCGCGCGGTCCGGCGGGGAGTTGAGGAACCACCTCGGCCGGCCTCCGCTCTCGGCGATGCCGGTCGAGTACGTCACCCCCGCCATGGAGGAACGGGCGGTCGAGGTCCAGACACTGCTCGCGGACCGGGGGCAGCACCGGGTTCCTGGAGTGCCGGACCTCCTCATCGCGGCGGTGGCGGAACGGGCCGGTCTGACCGTGCTCCATCTCGACAAGGATTTCGAACTGATCGCCGAGGTTACCGCACAGCCGGTCGAGAGACTGAGACTCGCCTGACCGGCCTGGACCGGGAACACGCGAGGGGCGGGGCGGCCGCCGGCCGCCCCGCCCCTCGGGCGTGGGAGACGCGTTAGAACGCGGACTCGGGCACGTCCATGAGCTCCAGGTTCACGCCCTCGGCGATCCGGCGCTCGGCGGCGATGCGCGGCAGGAACTGGTCGGCGAAGAAGCGCGCGGCGGCGATCTTGCCGGTGTAGAAGTCCTTGTCCGCGCCCTCGGCGCCGTCGATGCTGTTCAGGGCCACCTCGGCCTGGCGCAGCAGCAGCCAGGACAGGACGACGTCACCGAAGGCCATGAGCAGGCGGGTGGAGTTCAGGCCCACCTTGTACAGCTCGCGGGGCTCCTCGGCCGCACCCATCGTGTGGCCGATCATGATCTCGACGATCTTCTCGACGTGCTCGACCGCCTCCAGGAGCAGCCCGCGCTCCTCCTTCAGCTGGCCGTTGCCCGCCTCGCTCTGGGCGAAGCCCTTGATCTCGGCGGCGAGCTTGCCGATGGCGGCGCCGCCGTTCTTCACGATCTTGCGGAAGAAGAAGTCCTGCGCCTGGATCGCGGTGGTGCCCTCGTAGAGGGTGTCGATCTTGGCGTCGCGGATGTACTGCTCGATCGGGTACTCCTGGAGGTACCCGGAGCCGCCCAGGGTCTGGAGGGACTCGGCCAGCAGCGCGTAGGAGCGCTCGGAGCCCACGCCCTTGACGATCGGCAACAGGAGGTCGTTCATCGCCTCCAGCTCCTTGACGTCCTCACCGGCCGCCTGAGCGATCTGGATCGCGTCCTGCTGGGTGGCGGTGTACAGGACGAGGGAGCGCATGGCCTCGACGTAGGACTTCTGCGTCATGAGGCTGCGGCGCACGTCGGGGTGGTGCGTGATGGTGACCTTGGGGGCGTTCTTGTCGCCGCCGGCGGTCAGGTCGGAGCCCTGCTTGCGCTCCTTGGCGTACTCCAGGGCGTTGAGGTAGCCGGTGGAGAGGGTGGCGATCGCCTTCGTCCCGACCATCATGCGCGCGTACTCGATGATGAGGAACATCTGGCGGATGCCGTCGTGCTTGTCGCCGACGAGGTAGCCGATGGCGGGGGGCTTGTCGCCGAAGGTCAGCTCGCAGGTGGTGGAGGCCTTCAGGCCCATCTTGTGCTCGACGTTGGTCACGTAGGCGCCGTTGCGCTCACCGAGGGAACCGTCCTCGTTGACCAGGTACTTCGGAACCAGGAAGAGCGAGAGGCCCTTGGTTCCGGGGCCCGCGCCCTCGGGGCGCGCGAGCACCAGGTGGAAGATGTTCTCGGTCATGTCCTGCTCGGCCGAGGTGATGAAGCGCTTGACGCCCTCGATGTGCCAGGTGCCGTCGCCCTGGTCGACCGCCTTGGTGCGCCCGGCGCCGACGTCGGAGCCGGCGTCCGGCTCGGTCAGCACCATGGTGGCGCCCCAGCCGCGTTCGATCGCGAGCTTGGCGAACTCCTTCTGCTTCTCGTTGCCCTCGGAGTGGAGGATGCTCGCGAAGCCCGGGCCCGCCGAGTACATGTGGATGGAGGGGTTGGCGCCGAGGATGAGCTCGGCCGCGGACCACACCAGGGAACGGGGGGCGCCGAGGCCGCCGAGCTCGGGGGAGAGGTCGAGGTTGTACCAGCCGGCGTCCATGTAGGCCTGGTAGGACTTCTTCAGGCTCTCGGGGATGGTGACCGTGTTGGTCTTCGGGTCGAAGACCGGCGGGTTGCGGTCGGCGTCCTCGAAGGACTCGGCGACGACACCGGTGGCGAGCCGGTTGATCTCGTCGAGGATGGTACGGGCGGTGTCCTCGTCGAGTTCCTCGAACGGACCCTTGCCCAGCACGTCCTGGCGCTTGAACACCTCGAACAGGTTGAACTCGATGTCGCGCAGGTTGCTCTTGTAATGCGTCATGGACAGCTCCGCTGTGTCCCGGCCGCGGTGTCTGTACACGCGGATCTACCGACTAGTAACAAGTCAATGTTACTACCCAGTAGCACCGTGCGCCAGTGGGGGAAGGCACATCTGGCGTACGGGCGAGTGATGTGTGGCGCCGTCGCAGGTCAGGAGCGGGAAATCGACCGTCGCGGAGGGTGATGGAACCGCTCCCGAGCGGGGTCCGGCGCGGCGTCGGGGTAACGCTAGCGGGTGGCGTCGCCGCGGCTCGGCACCGCCTCCCGGGATCACCAGGCGCGGCCCTCGGGCGGGTCGTCCAGGTGCGGAGCGGATCGCGTGGCCGGGCGTGCTCCTATGCTCGGACGTGCACGAACACCTGATGTGGGGGGCCACGACACCATGCTGGAGATGCTGCCCGGGCTCACCCGGATCTACGAGGAGTGGGCGCAGAGGTACCCCGACGTCCAGCCCCTCACCATCCAGTTCGCCGCGGACGGCCAGAGTGGGGAGGGCCTGGATGGCGTCCTCGCCTACCCCCTGGAGGGGCACTGGCTCCTGGTGGGCTTCGGCCTGACGGAGCTGGGCGAGAAGACCAGCGAGGAGAAGCGGATCTCCGGTGCGGGGTTCGAGTTCACCTGCCGGATCCCGCGCGACCCCGACGACCGCTCCGTGCCCGCCTGGATCCTGCGCGTCCTGCACGCGCTGGCCGACCACTTCCTCGCGGGCAGCGACCTGGACGTCGGCCACTGGATCGTCACGCCCTCGCCGCTCGGCGGCGGGCCCTCCAACGGCGACATGACCTCGCTGGTCATCGTCCCCGACGTCGAGGTCCGCGCCATGCAGACGGAGAACGGGCTGGTCATGTTCTTCCAGCTCGTGGGTCTGACCGCCGACGAGGGCGCGCACGCGCAGGAGGCGGGGACGGCCGCCCCGCTCGTCGCCCTCCTGCGCGACCGCGACCCGAAGCTGCTCACGGACCCCGGTCGCGAGCCGGTCCGCCTCTGAGCCGACGGGCCGCCGCCCCACCGGGTCCCGGCACCGGGCCGTGCCTCAGCGGGCCCGCGCGCCGACGGGGACGAGGGTGAGCGCCGTCCGGTCGAGGCCGTCCACGTGGAGGAGGGCGTTGACCGCGTCGTCGGCGAACCCGGACACCACCAGGCTCCGCAGCCCCAGCGCCGTGGCGCACAGCGTCAGGTTCTGCGCGATGTGCCCGGCCTCCT
Organism: Nocardiopsis lucentensis DSM 44048; assembly: GCF_000341125.1. Lineage (GTDB taxonomy): Bacteria > Actinomycetota > Actinomycetes > Streptosporangiales > Streptosporangiaceae > Nocardiopsis > Nocardiopsis lucentensis. The sequence goes on from NZ_ANBC01000736.1 coordinate 8,350, forward strand.
GGAGGAGGAGGCGCAGGGCGCGCTGCCCGTAGCCCGCACGCAGTCTTCCCACGTCTCCCACCAGGACCACGAGGGCCCCGACCGTGTCGGCCACGGCCCCGGGGCGCCCGTCGGCCTCTCTCCGGAGGAAGGGGGACAGCCCCACCAGGCGCTCCGTCCCATGGGGGCCGTCGGTCCGGAGCAGGGCGTGTTCCTCGGCCAGATAGCGGTACGTGCCGGGCGCCAGACCGGCCACGTACCGGGCCACCACGTGGATCTCGGTGGCGTAGGCCGCGCCCGGGCTGGGGTGGTTGCGAGGGGGGAGGCGGCGGCCGGTCTCGTCGGCGCGGGCCGGGCTCAGCCCGGCGGAGTGGGCGAGGAGGCTGGAGAGGTCGGTCAGGGCCAGGTGGGAGCCGTAGTCCCCGTGCACGCTCGACCTGCGGGCCAGGACCTCCCCCAGCTCGGCCGTGAGCGGACCGGGTTCGGGAAGGTCGACCACGGAGGCGCCTGGGGTGGGCGGGAGGGGCCGCTCCGGCGGCACCGGGCGGGGCAGGTGCTCACCGCCGATCGTCGCCGCCCGGTACTTGCTCGCCTCCGCGTACACCCGGTCCGGGGCGGTCGTCTCGGGGGAGAAGTAGTCGCCGGGCGGCTCCCGGCGCGGATAGGAGAGGGACAGCAGCCAGGCGAGCAGGCGCTCGTCCTCGATGTCCAGTCCGAGACGGTTGTGGGTCATGTGCAGCAGGGACCACACGACGCGGGTGAGGTCGTTGGTGAGCTCCATGCCCCGGAGGCGCGTCACGGTCTCCCGCAGCGCCCGGTGCCACAGGTGGTGGGTGGAGTCGCCCTCGGCGGCGACCAGCCGCTCCACCTGGTCGCGCCGCCCCGACCACCGCGACGGGGCGGAGTGGAAGAGCCGCTCGGCCGCCTCGCGCGCCCGGTCGTCGCCCCGGGCGACCTCGGCGGAGTAGTCCCACCCGAAGTAGTAGCCCCGGGCCTGTCCGACGGCCTCCACGTCGGAGAACCCGAGCACGCCGAAGGCCAGCGCCGTCAGGTCGGCGGCGACCACCAGCCGCTGGTCCGGCCGGGGCGCGGCGCGCAGCACCGCCAGGCTGATCCTCGTGCTGACGCAGAAGAAGTCCTCGCACACCTCCAGGGCCTCGGGGCCGCCGTAGCGCTCGGTCTCCGGCGCGTAGACCGCGTCGACCACGTCGCCGTCGTCGTGCCAGCGGTCCGGGTCGGCCTGGGGCAGTCTCGCGTAGTAGTCGGCGCTGCTCAGCTCGATCGCGTCCCCGGCGGTCTCCTTCGCCGCGGTGCGCATGTGTTCGGCGAACGCCCGGACGGCGTCGGCGTCCGCATCCAGGAACCGCACCCGAAGGTGGGGCCCGCCGTCCCAGTACCGCAGGAAGAACCAGGCGCGCGCGAGTCCCGCGGACACCAGTTCCTCCGCTCGGGGGGCCAGGCGGTCGAGCAGGAACGCGTCGATGCGGTCGCGGTCGCGGTGCAGGTGGACGTACACGGCCGTCCAGGCGCGCGTCATGGTGTGCTCCCTCCGTGACCGGGGGTCGGTGGGGCGGCGTCGACGGGGACGTCCATGTAGGCGCCGCGTTCGGCCCGCACCCACAGTTGGTAGGCGGGGGTCTGGTCGGGGGCGAACCCGAGCGCGGCGGCCCACTCCGCCTCCTCGTAGTTGCGCATGGGTCGGGCGCACAGCCCGGTGGCGGCGGCGCCCAGACAGCCCCACTGGGCGATCCAGCCGAGGAGGGTGTGCAGGACGGTTTCCGCGTGGGGTCCGTGGGCGCGGGCCCACGGGATGAAGTCCACGGCCAGGGTGAAGCCGAGGGAGGAGGAGAAGGGGGTCGCGTCGGTCCGGGGGACGGGCCGCCCGGGGTGCCGGGCCCCGTCGGGGCCCAGCTCGCGTGCGGTGCGGTCGTCGATCCGGCCGTCCGCCAGGGTCTGCTGGTACAGCTTCAGGGAGTCGGGGCCGGGGGCCACCGACCGCGCCGCGCCGAGGGCCGCGGTGAGGGCGTCCGTGATCGTGGAGCCGCGTTCGGGTGAGACGTGTGCGCTGGTCACGAGGTTGGCGGTGGAGACGCCGCTGGTGCGGTCGTCCAACCAGCCGCGCAGGTGTGTTCCGGTCGGGGCGGCCGTCTCCGAGGCCCGGGCCACCGCCTCGGGCCGCAGTGAGGGGCCGTCCTCGTCACCGTCCGTGCCGAGGGTGACGCGGGCGCAGGAGAGGAGCCCGTCGGGCAGGGGCGCGGCCGCGGGCCCCAGGCGCGTCCGGGGGCGCAGACCCGCGCGGGTCAGGGTGAGCCCGAGCGTCGCCGCCAGGTGGCCGCCCTCCAACAAGGCCAGCGACGGTCGCAGCCGGCCGTACTCGGGCGGATAGCGCCGGTGGTCCACCGCGACGACCAGGTGGGCATCGGTCAGGGCGGTCTCCGGGTCGTCGGGGAGGCGGGCCCCCGCCACCGGGTGGAGCGCGTGCGACTGGGGGTCCACCCGTAGGCAGCCGGAGCCGCGCCCGGCGGGCACGACGAACACGTCGGCGCCGAACAGCCCGCGGGGGGAGGGGTAGGCGCGGTGCACGGGGTAGCGGTCGGCGGCCGACAGCCTGCGCACCCGCACCGCCTCCACGCTCGCGGCGAGCATCCGCTGTACGGGGGACCAGGGGCCGCCGAGCGGGGGGCCGGCGGCGGCCAGACCGCGCAGCGGCTCCAGGGCGGGGAGCGTGAGGGGCGGTTCCCCGGCGCCGTCGGTCGGACCGCTGGACAGGACCGGTCCGGAGAACAGTGTCTCCGGCTGGGCGACGTCCTTGCCGTGCGACTGCGCGTGGAACGCCGCCAGGACGGGGGCGAGGTCGTCGGTCACGGGAACGGGTGCGGAACCGGGTGGATCGTGCCGGGGCTCTCCCATGGGACTCCTCCCTCGAACAGCGTGTGCGCGCGGGTGAGCCGCTCCAGGGAGCGGGTCCGCCGGTGGGTGTGGCCGAAGGTCATCGGCAGCGCGCCCGGGACGATCACCTTCACCGACCGCACCCCCGCGGCCGCCACGTAGGGCGCGCTGCTCTGGTCCACCACCACGACGTCCAGACCGAGGTCGTGCATCCGGGCCAGGCGGGCGCCGAGCACGGCGGTGAGGTCGGCGCCGGCGAACGAGGAGGGGTGTCCCGCCCGGAACTCCTCCTCCGACACGGTGCCCGTGGGTGCGTCCAGGAACTCCCAGTGCGGTCGGGCCTCCCACAGGCCGTGCATGCCGGTGTGGTCCTCCAGGGTCCGGACCAGGGTGAAGTCGTCGAGCATGGGGCGGCAGCGCTCCACGTTCACCGACGGCCGCATCCGCACCCACTTCGGGTACATGAGCGCGTTGGTGACGGTCTCCTCGACCGCCGCCATGAGTGCGCGGCGGGGGTCGGGGTGCGCGCCGGTGGCGAGGCTGAGCGCGGGCGCCAGGCCTTCGCGGACGTCCTCCTCCAGGGCGGTCACCGTGGCCAGCGCGGTCGGGACGCCCAGGTCGGAGGTGAGGTCGAGGATGCGCAGGGTCAGGCGGCGCTCGTCCAGCAGGTCCAGCAGGTGGGCGAGGTCGGGGTTCCGGCGCACGTCCACCTCCCGCAGCCGGGTGCGCGAATACCAGGCGAGCAGGAACGCGTCCCGTTCCACCACCTCGAACAGGCCGTACATGACGGCCTCCTCCAGGGAGGAGCCGACCGCGCACCCGTTGGAGGACTCGTAGAGGAAGCGGGTCCCGTGGTCTCCGGCGTGCCAGTACGCCACGTGTTCGGGCACCAGGACTCGGCGCCGCTCCAGGGTGGACCACCCCCACACCCAGGTCGTGGGGGTGTCCGGTGTGTACGGGACGAGGTCGAAGGCGGGGTGGCCGTACCACCCGGGTTCGTGCGGGCCGAGCCGTTCGGGGTCCACGGCGTCGTCGGCGAGCTGGCTGTAGGAGCCGGTCACCGTCGCCGCGCCGGACAGCCGGCGGCCTCCCGTCACGCGCTCCACGCCCTCGAGGAGGGCGGGGACCTCGCTGGCGGAGAACCGGGTGGAACGGCCGTAGCCGCCCTCCCGCGTGGAGTGTCCGGGGGCGACGGTCTCGCAGGTGACGAGGGGCAGCGGTGACTCCTCGTCGCGGTAGACGTGCGCGGCCGGGCCGAACCGGAAGTCGAGCAGCCGTTCGCGCAGGTCGGTCCGGTCCACGGCGCGGGTGCGGAGTGCGTCGCCGACGGTCGGCTGGGGGGTGCGGGGGTCGAGCGTCCCGGGAGGGGAGAGCCCGGCCCCGTCGGGGAAGCAGGACGCGCAGTGCGGATGGGGGACGAACCGGTGCCGGGTCACCTCCCCGGTACGGCAGTCCAGCGCGACCAGCGCGAGCCGCAGCTCCTCGAGTCCGGCGAGGGCGGCGTCGGCCAGGCGGGCGAAGGCGTCCGACCACAGGGCGAACAGGGCCGGGTCGGCGGCGGCCCGGTCGGGGTCGACACCGCCCTCCACGTCGCGCCGCCACAGTCCCGCGCAGCGGGCGCATCCCGTGCCTCCGGCGGGTGTCCAGGGGCCGAGGACCGCGAGGGCGCCGTTCATGCCGGTGTACAGCACGCCCCCGCCGACGCGGGTGGCGTGCGGTTCGGCCATCGTGGCCCCGGTCGGGCGGGGGACGCGCGCGGTCACGACCATCGGGCCACCGCCGCGAACACACCGCGCCGCCGCCAGTCCCGGGCGCCGTCCGGCTCCTCCACCCGGACCAGCCCCGTCTCCCGGCACCACCGGGCGAGTGAGGCGGTGGCCGGGTCGGTCCGGGCCGCGCTCCGGACCACGGAGCCGTGGGTGGCCTGGGCCCCGGCCACGGCTCGGAGCAGAGCCTCCCGCACACACGCGTCGGGGTCGGCCGCCGTCGCGGCCCCGAGGAGGACGTCCTGCGGGGTGAGGAGCGTGGTGAGCCACAACCCCTCCCACGCGCGGACCCGGAGCCGGGCCGAGACCCCGAAGCGCAGGGTCAGCGCCGCCCACAGTCGACGCGCGGGGGCGGACAGGGAGGGTGGCTCGACGTCCTTCCACGCGTCCGCCCGGTCGGTCAGGACCAGGTCCCCGACGGCCGCGCCGACCGCGGCGAGCGGTGTCAGCCCGAGCCCGAGCCCGCGTCCGCCGTCTCCGCTCTCCCGCGGGCGGTGCCGCCACGCGGTGGCGTGCAGACCGCCGAGCAGGGCGTCCACCCTGGCCTGCGCGGTGGTGAGTCCGCAGCCGACGAGGTCGGAGCGCTCCACCCGGGCCAGGCCCACGGGGAGCTGGGGAAGGTCGCCGGGGAGGGGGGCTCCCACCGGACCGAACACCCGGTCCCACAGGTGCGCGACCGCGTCCAGCTGGTCGGGGGCCTCGGCGGGGGGCGTGCCGTCGAGGCCCCCGGGGGCGAAGGGCGTGGTGCGTACCGGGTCCAGCGCGGGAGGGGCGACGAAGGGGTGCGGTTCGCTGACCAGGTCGTCGGTGGTCACCATGAACTCCGGGTCCGACTCGGGGACCTCTCCCGGGCCGGGTTCCGCGGGGGAGTCCTGCGGGCCGTTCGCGCAGCGCGCCACGTGGGCGACCAGTGCCAGGGCCAGCTGGGCGGCGACGAGGGAGCGGGTGATCCCCAGCGCGGCCTCCTCCAGCGGGGGGCGGTTCCGCTCCGGGGCCCGGTACCGACACCAGTCCTGGACACGTTCGACCAGGTCGGGGGTGGCGGAGGTGGTGCGGGGGCCGGACAGCCACACGCCCTCGCCGGACGCGATGAGGTGCAGGGCCTCCCCGTGCCCCGGGACGAGGAGACGCGTGGTCAGCGGGGTCGCGTCGTCGGATCCGGGCTCGGTTCGCACGGAGCGGAAGCCCGCGCGCTCCAGCGCGCGGTGGACCTCCGACCTCAGCCGGGGGCAGGAGGCGCGGACCAGGACCGTGCTCTGGTGCAGGGAACGCAGCGCCGCGAACGGTCGCCGGGTCATCGCCTCCAGGTGGGCGAAGGCGGCGCGGTCCGACTCGGCGAGGTCGGCCTCCTCCTCCACCTCGCGCAGGAAGCCGTGCTCCTCCAACTGGTCGAGCATGCCCTCGAGGAAGGGCCGTCCCCGGGCGGGGAACCGGGCGGTCAGGGCGCCGCGGACGAAACCCGTGCGCAGCGTGGGTTCCAGGGCCCGCCACACGGTGTCGGCCTGGGCCCCGCGGATGACGACGGCGGTCGCGCCCATGCTCACGGCGACGCCCTCCTCCGCGAGGGACCGGGCACGGACGGCGCTCTTGAGGCGTGTGGGAACCGTGTGGTCAGTCATCGCCCACCCACGGGAGGGTCGGCCTCAGCTCGGGGTCGCTCTGCTGGTGGGCGACGACCCTGGCCACGGTCTGTTCCCAGGTCTCGCCGACCACCTCCTGTGCGGCTTCGGTGAGCAGGTAGGCGACGGAGTACCGCTGAACCGGCGTCACCCCCATGAGGGGCAGCAGGTCGAAGAAGCAGTTGATCACGAACCGGAACGCCGCGAACCCGTGTCCGTCGCCGAGCCTGGTGAAGTCCAGTTTCCTGAATTCCTGGTGGAAGTCGCTGTAGGAACGTTCGTCCGACCCGCTCCAGCGCACCCGCGTCGCGTCCCCGAACCGGGCCGCCGCGTCGAGGCGGTCCGGGTGCGGGAACGGCAGGATGTGCCCTTCCTCGGCGAGCGCGGTCGCCTCGGGCAGCCAGCGCCGGGTCCAGTCGAGCCAGGACAGCGCGGACGGGTCGTCCGTGGTGCCCTCGTGCACCGCGCGCAGGGCGGTGACCAGCCCCTCGCGCTGGTCCCGGTAGGCGGCGGCGAGCCGTTCCTGGGCCGTCCCTTCCGGATCGGACCAGTGGAAGTACTCCTTCCAGTGTGAGAGGAACGCCTGGTACCCGGAGCGCAGCCCCCACTCGGGGTAGCGGGAGGCGATCGCCGCCATCCCGGCGAACACGTGCGGGACCGCGGCCCGGCCGTCGACCCGGTCGGCCACGCGGGAGAGCCCGTCGGTCAACACCCGGCCCTTGAGCGCGACCGCCTCGGGGCCGCGCAGGAACGTGTCGACCGGGTCGTCCCGCAGCCACCGGACGGAGTTGTCCGGTTCCAGGGGCGCGTAGGGCGGCTCCACCAGTTCCATGCGGCCCATCCGTTCGGAGAACGCCGCGTACCGCCCGGGGTCGAGGGCGTGCGTCGAGGGGTTGCGCTCCAGGAACTCCTCGACGTCGGCCGCGGCGCACCCGGCCGCCTCCGCCACCGGCACGGGGTCGCCGTCGAGGTAGAGCACGCAGTGCGGGCCCAGCCGCCAGTGCAGGTGGAGCCACGCGGAGTCGATACCCGCCTGGGCCGCGATCCGCCGGGCGGTCGGGACGAGGCACTCTCCCAGGAGCGCGCTCTTGTCGCTGTCGTAGTAGGTCACTCGGAGTCCGACGGTCAAGGGAGCAGCCTCGCTTCGCCTGGGGGATCGGGCATCGGAGGGGACGGGGGCCGGGGGACGGCGGAGAGTTCGAGGAACACCTCGGTGGCGTGGCGCCCGTCCGGTCCCCTCAGACCACCGTCCTCGGGGCTCGGCAGGAACTCCTCCACCATCAGGGTCGGACCCAGGTGGGCCAGTCGTTTGGCCGCGGTGGCCGTGTGCAGCCTGCTCAGGAAGTCGACGTGCTGGGGCTTGGGCGCCATGGCGCGCTCCAGGGGGCCGAGCCGGGCGCCCTGGAGCGGGCGCGCGAACACCTGGTCGGGGATGCCGCGGGACAGCCGCTCCGTGTTGACCCGGCGGTACAGCGCCTCGGCCGACTCGCCCGGCTCCGCCCGCAGGGAGGACGCGTCCACGGCCCAGCGGCGGCGGAACAGCAGCACGTCGCCGAAGGAGATCCGCGGTGTTGCGCCCCCCGACGGACGGCCTCCGGCCGCTGACCCGTGTTCGTGTCGGCGGTCGTGCAGGTCCAGGGAGAGGTCGCCGAACGAGAAGAACGGCGAGTCCGCCACCATGGCCACGAGCATCTCGTCGTAGGGCAGCGCGTGCGGCACGAGGAACCCCGTGTAGACGGGGTCGATCTCCTGGCCGGTCGAGGCGAGGACGAGCCGCAGGCCGTTCGGGGTGTGGACCAGTTCCAGGTCGCGGGTGGAGGGGCCGTCGGCGAGGGTCGGCTCGTCGCGCAGGGCCAGTTCCCCGTCGGCCAGCAGCGGTGACAGGTTGGCGTTGAACCCCAGGGCGGACCTCATGTGCACGGTGGCCGAACCCTCCGGGGCCAGGCGCCGGACGTGGGCGGCCACGCGGGCGCGGACGTCGTCGGGGAGGTCGGCGAGGAACCGGCTGAAGTAGCGTGCGCGACCTCCGTACACGTGGTTGAGGACGAGGCGGCCCCGGTCGGGGTGGCCGAACACCGCGAAGGACCTCGGTGCCGCGAACTCCCGCTCCGGCAGGAGCTCGGCGATCTCGTCCACGACCCCCGGGTCCACCTCGACGGACTCGGCGTCCTCCCGCGTCAGCGCGGTGAGGTACTCCACCGCGCGCCGCCGGGCCGCCAGCAGCGCGGACAGCGCGCCGTCGGGGTCGGTCTCCCCGGCTCCGTCGGACATCAGGCGCTGCGTCAGGGGGAAGGCCGCGCGCGCCTGTTCGGCGAACTCGTCCAGGTCGGCGCACCGGCCGCCCCGGCCGTAGCGGGCCGTGAACACGCTCTCCAAGGCGCCCGACAGCACCCGCTGGTCGTCCAGCGCGAACAGCAGCGGCATCAGCCGGCGCAGGTCCGACGACCAGGCGCGGGTCCACGACCGGGGGACGGGCGCCCCGTGCGACACGAGGCAGTCCTCCACCACCGGTGCGGTGGCCGTGCCCGGCTCACCGAGGGCGTCCGACCACGACCGCTGGAGGCGGAGGATCCCGCGTGCCCGCTCCGTGCCGTCGGCCGCTCCGAAGCCGTCGAGCACCTCCTCGGTGCTCCGGAACGCCGCGGCCACCCTGGCCGCGGCCGTCCCCGGCAGCCGTTTCGCCAGGTCGTACCAGTCCCGGGCGAAGTGCGGGGACTGTTCGGCGGACGGGGCCCACGGGACCAGGATCCCCTCCCGGATGAGCCGGTCCAGCAGGTTCATCGCGTACTCCGGAGCGCAGCGCAGGTCCTCGGCGAGGCCCTCGCGCAACCCGTCCAACCGGACCGGGACGCGGGCGCGCGCCTGGAGGGAGCCGAGCAGCCGACCCCACACACCGGTCATCGGGAGACGGACCTCCTCCTCGCCGAAGGCCTCCGCGCGCAGCCCGGGTACGGGCGGCGACCAGCGCTTGCGGCGCAGGATCAGCCGCTGGCCCTCACGGCGCGCGCTACCGGTGAGCACCCACTCCAGGCCCGACCGGGCCTCGGGGTCGGCGGCCAGCACCCGGGCCGCCTGCCGGGGCAGGAGTCGGCGCAGGTCGGCCCTGGTCGAGAAGCGCAGCGGCTCGCCGTCGCGGTCCGCCGACACCGGGTGCTCCAGGTCGTCGAAGTGGACCCCGGTGTAGAGGGAGTAGGGGCTGACCTTCACCGTCGACCGCGAGAAGTACCGGACCAGCGCCGCCTCGGCCTTGCGCGCCCGTTTGTCCGGCGGCCCGTCCGCGGCGGCGCGCGCGGCCACCGCCCGGTGCAGGTCCGGGCTGGACAGCGCCGTGCTCCGGTCCACGGAGGGATCGCGCGCCCACGCGGCGAGCACGGCGCGCTCGGCCACCAGGGCGTCGGCGTGCGCGGAGTCGAGGCGCTCCACGGCCCGCGCGGTGGCCGCCCAGCTCTCCGACCACGCGGCCAGGAGCGGCACCCGTTCGAGGAGGGGGCCCTCGGAGAGCGGCTGACTCGAGCGGGGCGGACGGTCGTTGAACACGTCGCGCTTGACGGACAGCGCCTCCCGGCGGTGCCGCTCGGTCTCCAGTCCGGGGGCGACCCGGTGCAGTTCGTCGACCAACCGCGTCCGGAGGCCGTCCCGCCGCCGCTCCTCCTCGGCGAGGGCCAGCAGCAGGACGCGGTCCGCCGACACCGAGGGGTCGGGGGCGCGCAGCGGCCGGTAGGGGAACAGGTTCACACGGGAGACCAGGTAGGGGCCCTCCACCCAGTCGATGCCGGAAGCGCTCACTCCTCGCCTCCGGCGGCCCCGCGCCTGCCCGATCCGAATCCGCGCGGCTCGCGCTCGGACGCCCAGCGGAACCAGCGCAGCGCCACCACCGTGCCCCCCGCCGACCAGGCGAGCAGCAGCCACACCGACGGCCAGTCCCAGACGGGGCCGGACTCGGCGAGCGCGCCCTGGATGAGGATCGTCAGGGGGCGGCCCGGCAGTAGGTCCACGACCGCGCCCACGGTGTCGCCCAGGGGAAGGATGATGAATCCTCCGGCCAGGAACGCGGTGGGGAAGAAGACGCCGTTGACCATGGGGACGGCGGCGTCGGCGTTCGGCGGGAGCAACGAGAGGGCCGCACCCAGCGGGGCCAGGCACACGAAGCCGAGCAGGAGGGCCGCGAGCAGCTGGGGCAGCCGGGCCGGATCCGGGGTCACACCCATGCCCAGGAGGCCGATCAGGGTGACCACCACGAGCACGATCACGGCGGTGAGCAGGGTGTTCACCAGGTAGGCGCCCATCACGGTCGCCGGGCTGACCGGCGTGGTGCGGAAGCGTTTGAACAGGCCGTGGTGGCGGCGGATGGCCAGTCCGATCGCCACGTTGGCGAAGGCGACCGACATGAGGGCGAAGCCGAGGACACCGCCGTAGCTCAGGTTGGCCTGGGTGATCTCGTGCTCGCCGACCACGCGCACCGCGTCGGCCTGGGAGCGGAAGGCCAGCCCGAACCCGACGTAGAACATGACCGGCATCAGCACGATGAAGGCCAGGGTGATGGGGGAGCGCCAGAACTCCTTGAGCTCGCTGTCCACATGCAGGAGGAAGCTGCTCGGACGGCGTCGTGTCGCGGTGGTCATTTCTCGCCGCCCTCCAGCATCGCGACGTAGGCGTCGTCCAGGCTGGGCGGGACGATCGTCAGGCCGGTGATCTCGGTCCGCTCCCGCTCGGCCCACTCCTGGACCCGCCGCACCACGGCGTCCTGGTCGTCGGTGCGGATGCGGACACGGCCGTCGACGAGGGAGGCCCCCTCGGGCAGGCGGCCGTCGACGCCCTCGGGGGCGGTGAACTCCACGACGGTGGACGCCGCCGCGCCGCGGACGAGCTCCTCGGGGGACCCCGAGGCGATGAACTCCCCGTCGCGGATGACGTCCACGCGGTCGGCGAGTTCCTGGACCTCGACCAGGTCGTGCGAGGTGAGGACCACGGTGGTGCCGCTGTCGCGCAGTCCGCAGACGAGGGCGTGGATGCGGCGGCGGGACACGGGGTCCAGGCCGGTGGTGGGCTCGTCCAGGAACAGCAGTTCGGGGCGGCCGGTCAGGGCCAGGGCCAGGTCCAGGCGGCGGCGCATGCCGCCGGAGAGCGACTTGACCAGGGCACCGCGCTTCTCGGTGAGGTCGACCTGTTCGAGGACCTCGTCGACGCCGAGGGGGTCGGGGTAGTAGGAGGCGTGGCGGCGCAGGACGTCACGGACGGACAGTCCCGGCTCCAGCATCGTCTGCTGGAGGACCACGCTGATCCGGCGGCGCAGCCGCGCGAAGTCGCGGCGGTCGCCCGGGTCCAGGCCGAGCACCGACAACCGGCCGGACGTCCGGCCCCGGTGCCCCTCCAGGATCTCGATCAGGGTCGTCTTCCCGGCTCCGTTGGGGCCGAGCAGGGCGGCGATCCGCCCGGCGGGCACCTGGTAGGTGACCCCGTGGAGGACCCGGCCCCTCCCGTAGTCCTTGGTGATGTCGATGGCGTTGATCGCGTGCACGTACGGCCCTCGGTGTTCGTGGAGACGGGCGTGTGTGTGGGGGGGCGGCCCCGCCGGGGGCAGGGGGGAGCCGCCCGGGAGGGGAGTCAGCCGCACGACCCCGAGGAGCAGCAGCTGCTGCT
>NZ_ANBC01000737.1 GCF_000341125.1 Nocardiopsis lucentensis DSM 44048
GTCCAGGTCGGGCAGGTCGATCGTGGGGGATTCCTGCGTGGCCATCGAACACCTTCTTCTGGAGTTGTCGGGGGTGTTGTGTGTGTACTCCACGAAATGGGTGTACCGGTTATGTGTCCGGCACACCCACGACTTGAGTATGTCCGAAACGATTCACGCTTTGATCAGAGAATGCTGCGTGAATCGGCGGGGGTTCACTCCTGGTGGCGTGTGTGGGGCGGGACGGTCGGGGGGTTCAGCCGCAGGAGCCGCCGGAGCAGCAGCTGCTGCT
>NZ_ANBC01000738.1 GCF_000341125.1 Nocardiopsis lucentensis DSM 44048
ATCCAGTTCGGGCAGGTCGATCTCTGGTGCCGCCGAATGGGGCATATCTTCCTCTTCGTTCGGAGTTCTTCTCTGGCCCCCGGGCGGAAGCGAAAATAGCACATGTCCAACCAGCGGGACACGGGGTCTTTTGGATGTTTTTCCGGGTGTGGTCCCCGGTTCACATCCGCGGACGGAGCGCGGATCCGGAGGAGACGCGGACGGGCCGCCACCCCCTTCGGGGTGACGGCCCGCGTGCGCGGGGGCGCGCTACCGCTCCGCGGCGCGGTCGATGGCCGTGCCGATCGACCCCACCCGGTCGGCGAGCAGGCCCATCGCCCCGATCGCGCGCGTCATCGGGTCGTCCTCGCCCCCGCCCAGCGCGCGGCTCCGGCGGAACGCCTCCTTGACCTCCGTCCAGCGGGCCTCCTGCTCGGGCGTCATCACCCCGCGCAGCTCCGCCAGCTTGAGCAGGTTGGCCTCCGCGCCCGACGTCAGGGTCTGCGCCTCGCCCAGGTAGTGGTCGTCGATCGCGGCCTCCACCTCGGCGTCGTTCATCACCGGCACGATCTTCTCCGCCAGCCGGTTCATGTTCCGGTACGAGCCCTGGAGCTGGAACGGCGGCTCCGTGCGCGCGTCCTCGGACTGGCCCGCCGAGGCGATGTAGGCCTGGTTGTTGGCCAGCACCACCTCGCGCACGCGCAGCATCTTGCGCAGCACCGACACGATCCGGTCCACCTCGGCCGCCGAGTACGGGTGGCTCAGCCGGTCCGTGCCGACCGACCCGTCGCCCTCGGCCATCCGCACGAACGTGTACACGTCCTCCCGGTCGCGCGTGGACAGCGGGGCGAGCGTGGAGTTGGAGGTGAGCGCGTTCTCGATGTAGCTGAGCGCGAACATCTCCTCCTTGCCGGACAGCACGTCGCCCAGGTTGTACACGTCGGCGCGGTTGGCCAGCATGTCCGGGATCCGGAACCGCTTGCCCTGCTCCGTGTACGGGTTTCCGGCCATGCACACCGCGAACCGCTTCCCGCGCAGGTCGTAGGTGCGCGTCCGCCCGTTCCACACGCCCTCCATCCGGCGCTGGCCGTCGCAGAGGGAGATGAACTTCTGGAGCAGCTCCGGGTTGGTGTGCTGGATGTCGTCCAGGTACAGCAGGGCGTTGTTGCCCATCTCCAGCGCGAAGGAGATCTTCTCGACCTCCTGCCGCGACGTGGCGTCGGGCGCCTCGTCCGGGTCGAGCGAGGTCACGCCGTGCCCCAGCGCGGGCCCGTTGACCTTGACGAACACCAGCCCCAGGCGGCTGGCCACGTACTCCATCAGTGTGGTCTTGCCGTACCCCGGCGGGGAGATGAGCAGCAGCAGTCCGCTCTGGTCGGTCCGCTTGTCGTCGCCCGCCGCGCCCAGCTGCTTGGCCAGGTTGTCGCCGATCAGCGGGAGGTAGGCCTCGTCCAGCAGGCGGTTACGGACGAACCCGCTCATCACCTTGGGCCGGTACTCCTCCAGCCGCAGGCGCTCCCGC
>NZ_ANBC01000739.1 GCF_000341125.1 Nocardiopsis lucentensis DSM 44048
GCGGCGCCGCTGGAAGTCCCGGTAGGCGGGCACGTCGCGGGCGCGGAACGCCCGGGTGCGCGGCAGGATCTCGTCCAGCCGCACCTCCAGGGACCGGTCCCGCACGCGCGGGTGGGTGCCGAGCAGGCCCGTCACGGTCTCGCCCACCGCCGCCGACGACTCGTACCGCTCCACGGCCGACCCGGTGAGTTCGATCGCCGCCGCCTCGGGCAGGTCGCCCGGGTCCACCTCGTCGAGCGTGGTCGCGAACGCCTCCAGCCACGCGGTCACCAGCTGGTGCCGCGCCGCCAGGTCGCCCTCCAGCGTGCGCAGGTCGTCCTCGAACGCCTTGCGCGTGGTCTCCCTCGTACTGCCCAGGGCCCGGTGGAACCGGTCCAGGAGCAGCCGCGCGCCCGCCCCGGACACGAAGCCCGACGACGTCCGCGATCCCTCGGCCAGCTCCTCGAACAGGTACTCGCCCACCAGCTCCAGGTCGGTGTCCTGGTACAGCCCGGTCCCGGTGAGGAAGGCGTCCACGCCCTCGGCCAGCTCCGTGCGCAGCGCGTCGACCGCCGTCGAGCGCCGTACCCCGAAGACCGCGCGGGCGCGCGCCAGCGACCCGGCGCGCGTGCGCCAGGCGGTCCGTTCCTCCTTGCCCGCGCCGTAGGCCCAGAACAGCTGCGCCACCGCGCGCGTGGTACCCGGATACCGCAGCAGACCGGCCCCGGCGCGCAGCCTGAGCAGCGCGGACAGGATGAGGGCGGCGTCGTGGTCGTGCACGCCGCGCTCGTAGCCCTCGTCGTAGCGGGTCTCGGCGACCCCGCGCACCAGCTCCAGCAGGGACCCGTTCTCGGCGTGCACTCCCGCCTCGGTCAGGGCGTCGAGGCTCAGGCCCTCCCGTCGCCCTCCGCCGGCTCTCGATCGACTGCCTTCGGCCGCCGTTTCCGGAGATCCCTCCTCCGCGGCGGCCAGGATCGACGTCGCCAGGTACTCCGCCCGGTAGACGTCGTCGCTCTCGGAGACCAGCAGACGGTCCCACAGGTGGCGGGTCCGACCGAAGGCCGCGTCCGTGACCGGTTCGCGGTAGTCGGTGCCCGTGAGCGCGACCGCCATCGTCCCGTCGTGCGGGGTGAGGGTGAGGTCGATCGGCTGGGTGTTGACCGCGAACCGGTGCCGCCCCAGCCGGATGGTCTCGCCGCCGGGTCCGCCCTCGAACAGGTCGGTCCGGTCCCGCAGCGCCCGCCCGGCCTCCTGCCGGGCCGACAGGATCTGGCCCTCCAGCTCCTCGGCGCGCACGGAGTCGCCGAGCTCGCGCATCTCCCCGACCGTGCGCCGCAGCCGGGACACCATCGCGTCGGAGGCGAAGTAGGTGTTGACGTCCTCCAGCGTGGAGAGCGTGGCGACCCGGCGGTGCACGCCCTCCAGGACCCGGGCGGCGGACGAGGCCAGGCGGTCCGCCCGGCGCGACCGCTCGTCCACGAGCGACTGCTTGCGCGTGGAGAACGCCTCGTACACGTCCTCGCGCTTGTCCGACAGCTCCGCGAGGAAGTCGTCGAACTCGGCGAACCGCGACTCCAGGTTCTCCACCTGGAGCATGATCCGGCCGAGCTGCTCGTCGCAGCGGTCGGGCGTGTCGGCGG
>NZ_ANBC01000740.1 GCF_000341125.1 Nocardiopsis lucentensis DSM 44048
CGGCGAACTCGGCCCGCCCCTCCTGGGCCAGCAGCTCCCCGCGGCGCGACTCCAGTGTGGCCCGGGCCCGGTTGATCCCGGCCAGGACCTCGCCGATCCGCTCCAGGATCCGCGTGCGGACCCGTGCGTCGCCGATGTCCAGGGACCCCACGACCTCGGTGACCACCTGGAGGCCCTCGGTGCGCTCCTCGATGCGCTCGCCGACGGCCGTCGCGGCGCTGACCGCGTCGATCCCCTCGGCCTCCCCGACCAGCCGCGCCAC
This sequence comes from Nocardiopsis lucentensis DSM 44048, assembly GCF_000341125.1. Taxonomy (GTDB): domain Bacteria; phylum Actinomycetota; class Actinomycetes; order Streptosporangiales; family Streptosporangiaceae; genus Nocardiopsis; species Nocardiopsis lucentensis. The sequence continues at coordinate 263 of NZ_ANBC01000740.1, forward strand.
GTCGGAGTGGTAACCGTCGAACGCGTCGTCCTGTTCGAGGAAGCCCACCGTGCGCCGGCCGACCGCGTCGATCTCCTCGGACAGCCGCCCGTCCAGCTCGGCCAGCCGGTCGGTGTCCACGTAGCGCGTCTCGGAGAGCGTGGCCGCCTGCCCCTGCGCGCGGCGCAGTTCGGTCAGCCGCTCCACCCATCCCTCCGCCGACCGGGGGGTCTCGCCCCGCGACGTGCGGATGAGCGCGGTCACCCGCGCCTCGGTCTCCGCGAGGGCGTCAGCGGCCTGCCGGGTCAGGGCCTGGACGGTCTCGAACTCCTCCAGCACTCGCTCGGCGGTGGCCCGCACCTCCGCCAGCGGGGAGGCCAGGTCTCCCAGCTCCTCCTCGCCCAGCCAGTGGAAGCGGTCGGCCACCCGGCGGCAGGAGGCGATGATCGCCTCGAAGACCTCGGTGGACGGGCTCATGTCGCTGGCGATCCGGGCCACCGACAGGCACTCGGACACGCCGCGGACCAGTTCGGCGTTGCCGATGCGCTCCAGCGGACCCGTACCCACCGGCTGGGCCGCCGCGTACACGTCCGACACGTACGGCGTCCGCCACACCTGCATCGGGTGCACGCGGGGCGGCTCC
>NZ_ANBC01000741.1 GCF_000341125.1 Nocardiopsis lucentensis DSM 44048
CGAGGTCTCCCGGAAGACGGTCATCGTGCCGTCGTCGAACAGGGAGTACCCGTGGCAGACGATCGGGGTGGCGACCTCCTTGCGGATGGTGTTGTACGACAGCAGCAGACTGCGGCCGTCCGCGGGCGAGTGGAAGACGTACAGCACGTCCTCGCCGTTGGGAGAGCGCACGACCCGCTCGAACTCCAGGTCGGTGACGTCGGTGTCGAAGGTGCGCACGGCGCCGGTCGTCAGGTGGTACCCGCCGGGGAAGATGAGGCCCTGGTCGTCGGGCAGGCGCTGGCACGCCTGGCCGATCCCGTCGAGCCGCTCCACCGCCTTGGTGCGGGTGTTGAAGACCAGGTGGCGCCACTCGGTCTCGTTGTAGGGCAGGACGCGTAGGAGGATGAGCGCGCCGACCCGCGCGTAGTGGACCGAGGCGTCGGCCAGGCTCTGGAGCGACTCGTCGACCGGTTCGCTGTAGATGCCCTCGCCGACCTCGGTGTTGTTCTCCACCTTGATGGTGAGGTCGCCGTTCACCGTCTCCACGAACAGCTCGTCGAGGATCGAGATGTGCGGGTGGCGGCCGGACACGTGGTCCTCACGGGTGGTCTCCACCCACGTGAAGTCGTGCGCGGGCGGGCGGACGTGGTCGCGCTCGCCCCGGTCGTCCATGTAGGAGAGCTCGCCCGTCGGCGAGACCGACCACCGCAGCACGCGTACGTCCTCGGTGTTCGGTCCCGTCTGGAACACCGCCAACAGGCGGTCCTCCACACGGCGCAGCTGCAACAGCCGGGTGTCCCGGTAGTAGCGGTACAGCCGCGCGAACTCCTGCCGGAACTCCTCGTCCGACAGGAGCCCGGGCACGGCGTCCTCGGGCGCGTCGACGAACGTGAAGGAGTCGTCGTCGTGCTCGTACCGGTGTGTGGAGAACACGTCGCAGACGCGGGTCTCCCGTTGTAGGCCGATGAAGACGTTGTAGCCGAACAGGATCATGTCCCCGTCGGCGCCGTCGCCGACGGAACGCCCGACACTGATGATGTCCCGGGGCACGCAGTTGTGCTCGGTACGGATGCGTTCGGTCCCCAGAAGGGTCATGTCCGACCCGCCGAACACCTCCAGGCGGCGGGCGTTGAGCGCCTCGGTTCGCCGGGCCAGCTCGCCGGTCTGCTCGCGGAGCCGGGCGCGGAGCACCTCGTAGGTGCCCGCGTCCAGCGTCCGCGCGTCCTCGGCGTCCGGTCCGGGGCTTGCGGTCTCCTGGGACTGGGCCTCGGTCACGGAGGACTACCTCACTGCTTCACGGGGGCGAGCGCGGTCACGGGGAGTGTGTCCACACCGAGTTCACGGGCCTTGCCGAGCAGCTGGTCGAGCTTGTCGGCCTGCGGGCCGCCCGCGCTGATGAGCTGGAGCAGCAGAGCGGAGACGGTGAGGTTCTTGACGTCCTCGGTGCCGATGGACGACAGGAGCCGGCCCAGCTCGTCGCTGAGGTCGGCCTCGCCGTTGAGGAAGCCGTTGCCCAGCGCCTGGACGGTCTCGGAGTTGCCGACGAAGCCGTCCACGGCCTTGCCCAGGCCGATGGAGTTGACCATCCGGTCGAAGAAGGCGCCGTCGCCGCCGACGATGTTGATGTCGGCGCTCTCCAGGCCGGCGGCCATGACGGTGGCCTGGGCCTCGGCGACCTGGCGGTGCACGTCGATCCCGGCCAGGCGGACCTCCTTCTCGGCCTCCAGTCGCAGGCGGTACTCCTCGTGCTCGCGGCTGACCTGGTCCAGGGCGGCCATGGCCCCGGCCTTGTCGTTGAGACCGGCGGCCTCGGCGCGCAGCTTCCGCTCGATGGCCTCGGCCTCGGCCTCGGCCTTCTCCCGGGAGACGACGGCCTCGGCGCGGCCGACCTTCTCGATCGCCTCGGCGTCCTGCTCGCGCACCTGGACCTCGGCCAGACCGCTCGCGGCGGCCTCGGCCTGGAGGCCCTCGGCGAGGCGGATCTTGGCGCGGGTGTCCAGCTCGGCGGCCTGCTGGCGGGCCTCGGCGAGGGTCAGCTCCTCGGCGGCGCGGTGCTTGGCGGCCGACTCCGCGGCCTCGGCGGCCTTGATGTCCTTGACCAGGTTCTCCTGGGCCTCGGCCTCGGCCTGGATGATGATCGCCTGGCGTGTGCGCTCGGCCTCCTCGACCGCGCGCAGCCGCTTGATCGCCTCCTCCTGCTCGGCGACGGTGCGGTCGACGGCGACCCGCTCGCGGACGACGTCGGCGACCTCGCGCTTCTCGCCCTCGATCTCCTTGGCGTTCGAGATGCGGCTCAGCTCGGTCTCACGCTCGCGGCCGATGACCTCCAGCATGCGGTCCTTCTCGATCCGCTCGGTCTCGATGGCGATGACGCGCTCGCGGTTCTTCTCGGCGACCGCGATCTCGCGCTGCTGGTTCTGGTGCTGGACGCCCAGCGCCTCGCTGGTGCGGATGTTGGCGGTCTCGGCCTTGAGCCGCTCCTCGGCCTGGACGCGCGCGGTCTCGGCCTCCTCGCGCGCGCGGATGATCTCGATCTCGCGCTTGGCCTTGGCCGCGGACTCCTCGCGGCGCTTCTCCAGCTCGGCGAGGGTCTCGGCGGTCTCGGTGTTTTGCCGATCGATCTCCTGCTTGCGGTCGTTCTCGAACTCGTTGGTGCGCTTGTGCTCGATCGCCGTGCGCTCGGTGATCTTGCTGATGCCCTGCGCGTCGAGGATGTTGTTGGCGTCGTGCTGGTGCAGCGGGGTCTGCTCCAGCTCGTCGATGGCCACGTCCTCCAGGCTGTAGCCGTTGAGGTCGGTGCCGATGAGCGAGACGATCGCGTGGCGGAACTGCTCGCGCTGGGTGAACAGCTCCTCGAAGTCGAACTGCTTGCCGACGGTCTTGAGCGCCTCGGAGAACTTGGAGTTGAACAGCTCCTGGAGCGTGTCCTGGTCGCTGGCCCGCTCGGTCCCGATGGACTTGGCGACCTTGCGGACGTCCTCGGCGGTCTCGTTCACGCGGACGTAGAAGTAGACCCTGATGTCAGCGCGGATATTGTCCTTGCAGGTCAGGCCCTCGCGTCCGCGCCGGTCCAGGGTCAGCGTCTTGAGCGAGATGTCCATGATCTCGGCCTTGTGCAGGACCGGGAGGACGATCGCGCCCGTGAAGGTGACGTGGACGTCCCGGATCTTGGAGATGATCAGGGCCTTGCCCTGCTCGACCTTGCGGAACAGCCGCGTGACCATGAGGATCAGGGCCAGGAGGACGACGATTCCGACGGCCAGGGCGACACCGACGGTCAGGAAGGCCGCGCTGGTCGCCTCCTGTCCCGTGGTGGCTGCGCTCAACAACACGTGGGGGTCTCCTTCTACACGTGGCGTGCGGTGGGGCTGGCGAGCACCGGGGGAGGTGTGCGCGGCGGGGGCCGTGTCCGAGGTGCTCGCGGGAATGGGACGCGACGGACACCGGAACGGTTCCCTCCCCGGCCGTCGAACGGCCGAGGGTGACACCTGGTCGGGGGAGGGATGGCCGGAGGCGGCCGGGGGCGCCCGCCCCGGATGCCGGGGCGGTCCGCGCGGCGGTGGTCAGTCCCGGCCGGGATCGAGGGCCGGGTCGAAGTGGGTGACCAGGAAGACGTCGTTCTCCCGGTCGTGGTCGAAGATCAGGGCGGTGCTGCCGAGGGGCAGGACCTCCCCGCCGGTGGTGCGGACGTGGATGGAGATCTCGGCCCCGGCGTCGGTGGTGATCTCGGCGCGGCCGAAGCCCTCGGAGGCCTCGCCGATACGGATCACACAGGTACGGCCGACCAGGTCGTGCTTGGAGTCGCTCCGTCGCCCGGGCAGGAGCCGGGCGACGGCCATCGCCAGTCCGCTGGTGACCGCCCAGGCGGCGATCAGCGCGATCAGCAGGACCACGGCGCCGAGGGCGAGCAGCAGGGAGGGGGACGTGGTTTCGAGGAGGCTGGTCATGATGCCGCCCATCATGCTCACGAACCAGGCGACGCCCACCATGAGGGTGAGCGAGACCGTGACCGGGGCGCGCGCGCCGCTCCGTTCGCCGTGGCTCTCGGCCGGTGTGCGGCCGGATCCGCCCAGCAGACCCGCCCGGGTCATGAGAGCGCTCAGGCCGGCTGCCTCACCGTCGGCGTCCACACCGTCGAGGAGCTCGGTGTCGGCCGCGCCGACCACGACGAGGATCCAGTAGACGGCCGCGACGATCAGCATCGGTGTGAACAGCACGGTGGGGAAGCCGAAGGCGGTACTGAGGAAGAGCCCCACTGGTCACACACTCCCGCCGTGTTTTCCGATGCCGAGGCCCGTTCCGGGCGCCCGCGCGAGGCGCCCCGGCCACCCGTGGGGGTGCCCGTCAACGTCGAACCGCCTCGGACTCTACCGAACCCCCCAGTTCAGCACGGCTCCGCGGGGTGGGTTTGACCGTTTTTGACCGGTTGTGGCCACGGTCAGGACGGTCACGACCGCCGAGGCGGCCAAGAGCTTGGCGGCGTACGGCCGAGCAGGGAGGTCCGGCCCCGCGCTCCGGTGTGGAACCCCTCCTCGCCGATCCGGGACAGCACGGCCTCCTGGTACTCGCGGGCCCGGTCCGCCGGCGACGGGAGTTCGAGGAGGCGGTCGGCGGTCGGCCACGCCTGGACGCCCCCGCCGGTGCCGTGCCGCCCCGGCGATCTCGGCGGAGGCGTCCCGGAACCGGCTGTCGGCCATGGTGGAGCGGAGGAGCACGCGGACGGGCGCCTCCTCCCCGTGTAGGGCGCCGACCGGCTCCTCACACGGGCCTCACGGTCGCCGATCGCTCGTCGGGGGTGGTCAGTCGGTACGTCGGCGAAACCTCCTCCAGGAGGCGAGGAGGCCGTGTTCGGTGATCGCGAAGAGGTCGGCGAACTCTTCGCTGGAGCGCTCCTCGGTCTCCGTGTCCTGGAGGACGAGTTCGCCGGTCACGATCACATCCCGCTCGGCGGTGATGACACGTTGGGGGCGGTGGCTCCCACCGGACCCGCAGCACCTCAGGGCGAGGGCGGCGGCCGCCTCCGCGCCGTGGGCGACCGGGAACCCCGGATGCTCGAAGCGGGCGTCGCCGTCCACGAGTGAGGCATATCCGTCCACGTCCCCCCGGTCCAGGTAGAGATAGGTCAAGAGGGCGTGTTCGGCCCCGATGGACGAGACGCTGGTGCCGGGTGGCGGAGACGGGGGGACTCCCTGGGGCTGGGACACGGTGCTCTCCTCCTCTTCCGTGTGTTCCGGGCCCCATACTGAGCGTGGTCGGAATTCTTCCGCTATCACGCTACTATCAGCGCTTCGGAGGGAGGGCTTTCCGTGTCCAACGATTGCCGTGATGATTCCGTGCCGCCTGGAAACGGGGTTCCACGGTGGCCGGATCCGGCCACGTTTCCGTCCGTTCCGTTGTGCTGGTTCGTGGTTCGCGCGCCACCCGGATGCCGGTTGGCCCCACCGGAGCGGATCAAAACCCTCTGAACTGTGGGGACTCCGCGCCCCAGTCTCTGGTGGCGGTGGACTTAGGGGTGATAGTTCAATGATTTATTAAAAAGATCATCCGCTGGCTCCGAGGGTTCCGTGGGGGAAGACTTGTGGCTTGGTGAATCGGTATTCGTGTAGAATACCGAGGTCGTGTGCAAGGTCCGCCAAACAGCGTGGTGATTCCTGAGGAGGGAAGATCGACATCACCCAGGAGCAGTCCGGAATCCGGTTCCGGCTGCTCGGCCCCCTGGAGGTCACCGGGCCCGCGGGCCCGGTGACCGTACCGGCCGGGCGCCAGCAGACCGTCCTCAGCGCCATGCTCCTCGATCTCGAACGCGTCGTCTCCGTCGATCACCTGATCGACGTTCTCTGGGAGCACGAGCCCCCGGAGACGGCCCGCACCCAGGTACAGATCTGCGTCTCCCGGCTGCGCCGCCTCCTGCGGCCCGTCGGGGCGTCCATCGAGACTCGTCCGCCGGGGTACCTGCTCGTCGTCGACCCCGCGACCGTGGACGTGCACGTCCAGCGCTCCCTGGTCAGCGAGGCCGCCGAGCTGAGGGACGCTGGACGCTGGGAGGAGGCCGCGGCCAGCCTGCGCGCCGCCGCGGAACTCTGGCGCGGCCCGACCCTGAGCGGTGTCGACTCCGCCCCGCTGGCGGCCAAGGCCGTCCGGCTGGACGAGGAGCGGCTGTCGGTGATCGAGTCCCACCTGGACATCGAACTGGATCTGGGGCACCACGCCCGGCTGATCGGGGAGATCCGCACCCTGGTCGGTGAGCATCCGCTCCGCGAAAGCCTGCGCGCCCAGCTGATGCTCGCCCTGTACCGGTCCGGGCGGCAGGCGGAGGCGCTCGACGAGTACCGCGCCGGACGCGATCTGCTCGTGGAGGAACTCGGCCTGGAGCCGTGTGAGGAACTCCGGGGGTTGGAACGTGCCATCCTCTCCGGGGATCCCGCGCTCCAGGTGCCCGCCGCAGCTCCCACACCCGTGCCCGCTTCGGAGTCCTCCGCGCCCCCCGCCGACGAGGAGGGGCCGCGGAGGACCGACTCGGCCGCCCACCCCTACCAACTGCCCACCGACACCGCCGACTTCGTCGGTCGCGAGGAGGTCACCCGCACCATCACCCGGACCCTGGTCGACAGCGGTGACCAGGTCGGTGTCGCGGTGCTCATGGGCCGTCCCGGAGTGGGCAAGAGCGCCACCGCCATGCGCGTCGCCCACGCCCTGGCCGCCGATCACTACCCGGACGGACAGCTCTACTGCGATCTTCGGGCCACCCGGGGCAACCCGCTGACCTCTTCCGACGTTCTGAGCAGGTTCCTGCGTTCCCTGGGCGTCCCGGCGCAGGGCATCCCCGAGGACGTCGACGAGCGGGCGGCCATGTACCGGGGGATGCTCGCCTCGCGGCGGGTGCTGGTCGTACTGGACGACGCCGCCGACGAGGCCCAGCTGGCCCCGCTCGTCCCCGCGGGCGCGGGCTGCGGTGTCCTCGTGACCTCGCGCGCCTTCCTCACCGGCCTGCCCGGCGCCGCCCAGGTGGTCCTGGACACGCTGCCGGACGAGGTGTCGATCGATCTGCTCTCCCGTGTCCTGGGGGAGGAGCGGGTGCGTGCCGAGCCCGACGCGGCCGGGGCCCTGGTCCGCGCCGTCGGCCGTCTGCCCCTGGCGCTGCGCATCATCTCCGCCCGGCTGGCGGCCCGGCCCCGCTGGCGGCTCGCCACGATGGTGGAGCGCCTCGCGGACGAGCGCAAGCGGCTGGACGAGTTGGCGCACGGCGACATGACCGTCCGGGCCAGCCTCTCCCTGACCTACGACGGGATCGACCCGCGGACCGCCCGCGCCTTCCGGCTGCTCGGGACGTTGGAGGGCCCCACCATCCCGGCCTGGGCGGCCGGAGCGCTGCTCGACGACGACCGGCCCTTTCCCTCGGACCTGGTCGAGCCCCTCGTGGACGCGCACATGATCGACGTCGTCGGGACCGACGCCGCGGGTGAGTCGGTCTACCGTTTCCACGAACTCGTCCGTGACTTCTCCCGTGAGCGGTTCCTCCGGGAGGATGAGGAGGGGCGGCCCGCCGTGGAGCGTCTGCTGGGCGGCTGGCTGTCCCTCCTGGACACGGCTAACCGGCGGCTGGTGGGCGGCGACTATCTGCGCCTGCGCGGGACGGCGCCCCGGTGGCCGCTCCCGGCTCGGTACGTGGAACGGCTGCTGGCCGACCCGTACGAATGGTGGGAGGCCGAGCGGTCCAACATCCGGCACGCCGTCGACCAGGCCATGGCCGAGGGACTGGACGAGCACACCTGGGACCTGGTCGTGGGCCTCTCCCCGTTCCTCATCCGCCGCGGTTATCTGGACGACGTCCAGGAGCTGTACGACACGGTGGAGCCGTTCCTGCGCGAACGCGGCAACCGCCGCGGACGGGCGGCGCTGATAGAGGCGGTGAACGACCCCGTGACCAGGCATCACGGCATGGCCGCGCGGAGGCGGATCCTGGAGGAGGCGCTGGAGGAGTTCGTCGACCTGGGCGATGTCCACGGTGAGGCGCTCACCCGTAGGGAGATGGCGGACCTGGTACATCTGGGCGGCGACCAACAAGGGGCGATCACACTCTGTGACCAGGCTCTGGCGGGGTTCGAGGAAATAGACGACCTGGGCGGCCAGTGGCGCAGCCTCATGTACGCGGGCTATCTCCGGTGTCTGGCCGGGGACACCGTGCGGGGCCGGAGCGAGCTCGCCCGGGCCCTGGCCATCGCGGAGGAGACGGGGGACTCCAGAGCCCGTGCCCAGGTCCTGCACCGGATCGGCATGGTGGACACGGACGTCGCGGAGTACGCCCGGGCCCTGGAGCACCTCCAGAGCGCACTCGATCTGGTCGAGGAGCTCGACGACCCCTCCGGGAAGGCGGTCGTCCTGCGTGCCCTGGCACGGGTGCACGCGTTCAGCGGGCGGACGGCCGAGGCCCGCGCCCTCCTGTTGCGCTCCTTCGACCTCTTCATGGAGCTGCGTGACACGGAGGGCCGGGTCTGGATCGAACAGGAACTGGCACGACTGGGCTGAGGGGTGGGGTCACCCTCGCTCCCAGCCGTTACCGCTCCCGGTCAGGAGGCTGACCACCTCGTGGACACCCTCCTTGGCGTCGTCGAGGTCGCGGACGATCTCACCGATCCGGGAGACCTCCGGCGCCGCGTGCGTCTGCGTTGTGGCCGCCGTCGCGGGCTCGGCCGCGAGGAGGGGGAGCGCGACGGCGATGACGATCGTGGCGAGCGACTTCATAGCCTTCATGACTGCCTTTCCGGAGGATGCGGGACCCCGTTCTTCGGGGACGACGCCAACCTAGGAAGCCGGCCGTTCCCTTCCCTATCCCTCGGCTATCCGCGTCCCCTTCCCACAGGTGGGGGCGGTGGGATGGCCGATGGCGGCCAGGCTTCGGCGACGGAGGCCGGGGGAACGCGAAACATGCGAATTATCGCTCATCTCTATTTCATCGGATTCACTCTCGCCTTTCCTTCACACGGTCTTCACGGAATAGGGCACCGATAGGTGCGGGATGCGGGTCGACCGGAAGGTGGTCATCGAACCGGTCGACGCCGGACGGTTCGTACCACGACCTGAGGAGCTTCCCCCATGGAAAGAACGGTGGAGATCTCGACGCTCGGATCCTGCGCGGTGGACGGCGTGACCGTCCCGAGCAGAAGGGCGGTGGAACTCACCGCGCTGCTGGTGCTCTCCGGAGGACGGGCCCAGCGGGATTGGATGATGGTCAACCTCTTCGAGGGCGACCCCGCCCCCTCCAGCCTGCCGACCCTGGCGCTGCGGGCGCGCAAGATCGGACTGCCCGTGCGCTATGACCGGCTGCGCGGCTCCTACTGGCTGGAGGAGGGCGTCTCCTGCGACGTGGCCGAGGTACTCGGTCTGCTGCGTTCGGGCGGGACCGAGGAGGCCCTGGACCGGTACCCGGGCCCTTTTCTGCCGGCCAGCCACAGTCCCTTCGCGGTGGAGGTGCGCGCGACGGTGGAGAACGCCCTCGTCAAGGCCGTGCTCAAGCGTGCCGACCTCGACCTGATGACCCGTGCCGACCGCGTGGTGAAGCACCCCGTGTTGAGCGAGGAACTGGTGCGGAGGGGCGCGGACACGGCCACGGTGTCGCTCAGCCGCTCCTGGCTCAACGCGCTCGAGGCGGTGGGCTGATCCGGGGCACGCGACGGGCGGATCGAAGAGCGGGGGAGGCTCTGCGCCGCCCCGGAGCCGGGCGACCGACGACGAGGACTCCAGGTTCCCGAGGTCGCCGTGGCACAGTCCGGCGTCGCCGGACGAACGGAGACCGCCGTCCGCGGTGAGGTGGAGCGAACGCGTGGCGCTCCCGGCGGAGACGGCCAGCCGAGAGTGATCCCCAAAAAATCTCGGGCGGGGTGTCGATCCGCGCGGGTCCCGTTCGACGTGTGGGTGAGAGCGGGGGACACGGCTCCCGCGGACCACGGAAGGTGAACACCATGCGCTACCTGATGGCGATCATGTCGGACGAGAACGCCGAAGCCGGGAAGGTGCCGCCGGCGGAGGTCTTCGAGGCGATGGCGGCCTACAACGATGAGCTGGTCAAGGCCGGGGTCCTGCTCGCGGGCGAGGGGTTGGCGCCGACCTCCGAGGGGGCGGTCGTCAGCTTCCGTGACGGCCGGGCGACCGTCACCGACGGCCCGTTCGCCGAGGCCAAGGAGGTCATCGCCGGATACTGGATCCTCCAGGTCTCCTCCCGCGAGGAGGCGATCGAGTGGGCCAAGCGCTGCCCCCACCCGCCGGAGGGCGACGACACCGTCCTCAACCTGCGGCTGCGGCGCATCGCCGAACTGGAGGACTTCGGTGACGAGGTCCCCGACCACGTCAAGGAGCGCGAGCGGGAACTGCGCGCCCAGGGGTACGAGAACGGCTGACCACGGGAGGCGCCGCGGCCGGAGGCCGTCGGTTGAGGGCGTCCCGCCCTTGCCGCGGAGGCGGCTTCCGGGCGGTGGCGGGCGACGGGCGCGCTTGCGGTGGTGTGGCTCACCCTGCTGGGATGGGGGCGTGAGCCACACTGACGCGACCCGTGCGGTGGAGGCGGTCTGGCGGATCGAGTCCGCCCGTCTCGTCGCCGCCCTCACCCGTATGGTCGGCGACGTCGGCCTCGCCGAGGAGTTCGCCCAGGACGCACTGGTCAGCGCCCTGGAGAAATGGCCGGAGGAGGGGGTGCCCGACACCCCGGGCGCGTGGCTGACGACGGTCGCCAAGCGCCGGATGCTGGACCGCTGGCGCCGCGACGAGCGGTTCAGGCTGCGGATGGCCGACCTCGGCCGGGAGATCCAGGAGAACGACGGGCAGGCGGAGTTCGACGCGGTCCTGGAGGAGGACTACGGCGACGACCTGCTCAGGCTTATGTTCGTGTGCTGTCATCCGGTGCTGTCCACCGACTCCCGGGTCGCCCTGACCCTGCGCCTCCTGGGCGGGCTCACCACCGACGAGATCGCCCGGGCCTTCCTCGTCCCCGAACCGACCGTCGCCCAGCGCATCGTCCGGGCCAAGCGGACCCTCGCGAAGAGGAGGGTGCCCTTCGAGGTGCCGGTCGGCGAGGATCGCGACGCCCGGGTCTCCTCCGTCCTGGAGGTCCTCTACCTGGTCTTCAACGAGGGGTACACGGCCACGTCCGGACCGGACTGGATGCGTACGGACCTGTGTGAGGAGGCCATGCGTCTGGGCCGGGTGCTTGTCGGTCTGCTGCCCAAGGAGCGCGAGGTCCACGGGTTGGTCGCGCTGATGGAGCTTCAGGCGTCCCGGTTCCGCGCCAGGGTGGGCCCCGACGGCGTGCCGGTCCCGCTGTTGGAACAGGACCGCTCCCGCTGGGACCGGCTCCTCGTCAACCGGGGACTGGCGGCCCTGGACCGGTCACTGCCCGCCGACCCCGCCGACAGGAGGGGACCGTATTCGCTCCAGGCGGGGATCGCCGCCGAGCACGCGCGTGCGGCCACGCCGGAGGACACCGACTGGATGGCGATCGCCGTACTGTACGCGACCCTGGTCGAGGTGACCGCCTCTCCGGTGGTGGCGCTCAACCACGCGGTGGCGGTGTCGATGGCGGTGGGTCCGGGGCCGGCGCTCGCACTCGTCGACCGCCTGCGCGACGAGCCCGCCCTGGAGGGGTACCACCCGTGGTCCTCCGTCCGCGGTGACCTGCTCTCGCGGCTGGGGCGGGGCGAGGAGGCGCGCGCGGAGTTCGAACGCGCGGCCGAGCTCACCCGCAACGAACGCGAACGGGATCTGCTGCTGGAGCGCGCCCGGCGAGAGTGAGCACCGCGCCCTCAGGTGTCCGAGGCCCGTTCCCCCGAACACGGGCCGGGGAGGAGCGGCGGGCCCGCAACGGGCACGGTCTAGAAGGCGGGCGGGCCGGGCTGCCCCACCAGGGCCGGGTCGATCCGCCCGGTCACGTGGTCGATCGCGACGTTGGCGTGCAGCCGCGTCCCCGTGGCCAGGACCGAGTCGTCGGCGTAGAAGGCGGGGTTGTGGTTGGTCGCCGCCCCCCGCTGTCCGGGGATCGCGTGCAGCGCGCCCCCGACGTACTCCGTGTCCTGGCAGCCGAGCAGGACGAAGAGCCCGCCGAAGGCGCCGACGAGTTCCGACACGTCGTCGCAGCCGAGGGTCGACTCGGTGCGCTTGACCATCTCCTCCCCGACCACCCTGCGCAGGGTGGGCAGGGTCGCCGACGTCCACGCGGGCGTGTTCCTCACCGGGGGCACGCTCTGGAGGTATTCGACCTCGGCCGTGCATCCGTGGGCCAGCGCGATGTGCTGGGCGGCGCGGCGCAGTCGGTCCCGCACGGTGTCCATGTCGGCCGCGTCGAGGCAGCGGACGGTGCCCCACAGGACCACCGAGTCGCCGATGATGTTGAACCGGCCCGTGTCCTCCACGTGCCCGATGGACACGGCGACCGGTGAGGTCGCCGGGACCTGCCGGTAGATCTGGCCGCAGGCGGAGACGATCTCGGCCGCCGGGGGCATCGGGTCCACGCCCAGCCACGGCATCGACCCGTGCACCTGCTGGCCGTGGACGGTGATCCGCACCGCGCACGACGCGGCCAGGAGGTTGCCGACGTGGTAGCCGACGACGCCCGTGGGCAGCGGGACCACGTGCAGGCCGAACACCATCGTGGGGGCGGGGTCGAGCAGCGCCGGGGAGGCGACCATGGCGCGCGCCCCGCCGTCCTCGCCCATCGGAGGACCCTCCTCGGCGGGCTGGAAGACGAAGAGGATCGTGCCGGGAAGCTCCGAGCGCAGGTCGGACAGGACCTCGGCGGCGCCCATGAGCATCGCGGTGTGGCAGTCGTGGCCGCAGGCGTGCGCCACGGGGAACGGTCCGTCGGGGTAGTCGTCGTCGACGACGGTGGAGGCGAAGTCGACACCGCTGTCCTCCTTGACGGGGAGGGCGTCGATGTCGGCGCGCAGCGCGACGACCCGGTCACTGGGCAGGCCGCCCTCGAGGACGCCGACGACGCCGTACCCGCCCACGCCGGTCCGGACCTCGTTCAGGCCCAGAGAGCAGAGGTGGCGGGTGACGAAGGCGGCGGTGTCCCGCTCCCGGTTGGGCAGTTCGGGGTGCGCGTGCAAGTGGTGGCGCCAGCCGACCAGCTTCGACCCGATCGCCGCGGTGTGCCGGTCGACGGCCTCCCACAGCGACTCCACGTCCGCGATGGTCCGACTCATCGCTCCTCCCCCGACGCCGTTGTGGCCACGGTAGACCGGGTTTCCTCCCGGTTGGTGTAAACGCGGGCAAACGCTGTTCCCCGGTGTCTTCGCCATCCGGGATTCTGCTGACAGCAGGCAACCCTGGTGCGTTCCCGCGGCGAACCGCCAGACTGCCCCGCATGAGACTTCTGATTCTCGGTGGTACCGAGTTCGTGGGCAGGGCCGTCGCCGAGGACGCACTCGGCAGGGGCTGGGACGTCACGGTCTTCCACCGCGGCCGCCACGCCGCCCCCGAGGGCGCCGTCGTCCGGCACGGGGACCGCACCGAACCGGGCGGGCTGGCCGCGCTGGAGTCGGGGGAGTGGGACGCCGTCGTCGACACGTGGTCGGGCGCCCCTTCCGCCGTCGCGGCGGCGGCGCGGCTGCTCGACGGCCGGGTCGGGCACCACACCTACGTCTCCAGCCGGTCGGTGTACACCTATCCGGCCCTCGCGGGGCTGGACGAGGACGGGCCGGTCGTGGCCGCCTCGCCGGAGGACGACGACGTGACCGACTACGCGCGCGCCAAGCGGGGTGGCGAGCTCGCGGCGGAGACGGTGTTCGGCGACCGGGCGCTGTTCGCGCGGGCCGGACTCATCATCGGTCCGTACGAGAACGTCGGCCGGCTGCCCTGGTGGCTCACCCGGATCGCCCGGGGCGGCCCGTTCCTGGCTCCGGGCCCGCGTGACCTGCCGCTCCAGTACATCGACGTCCGCGACCTGGCCGCGTGGACCCTTGACGCCGCCGCGTCCGGCCTGGGCGGCGCGTACAACCTGGTCAGTCCGCCCGGTCACACCACCATGGGCGACCTGCTGGCCGCGTGCGCGGCGGCCACGGGCGCCGACGCGGAGCCGCGCTGGACCGACCCCCAGGTCATCCTCGACGCCGGTGTCGAACCGTGGTCGGACCTGCCGATCTGGCTGCCGTCCGGTGAACTGTACGACACCATGCACCAGGGCGACGTGTCACGCGCCCTCGCCACGGGCCTGCGCTGCCGTCCGGTGGCCGACACCGTCGCCGACACCTGGGCGTGGTTGCGCGCCCTGGGCGGCGAGGCGCCGCAGCGCCCCGACCGGCCGGAGCTCGGCCTGGACCCGGAGGTGGAGGCCGAGCTGCTCGGGCTCTGACCCCCGGGCGCGCCCCGGTCCCCGGTCCGCCGTGTCACGCCGCCCGTTCGGCGGGCCGCCGGGAGGTCACGGGCGGGTCCGAGGCGACGGACGCGGCCAGCTCCTCCAGCCGCCGACGGGTGCGGTCGTCCACGGGGGTGGTCGTGGCGAGCTGCACGGTCCGGGAGCGGTCCAGCCACAGGCGTGTGAACCGCACCCGTAGGAGTCCGACCCGCGGGTTGCGAAAGCCCCTGATCCGGGTGTCCGTGCGCTGGACGTCGCGGCGGTTCCACAGCTCCTCGAAGAGCGCCGACTCGCGGCACAGCCGGTCCACGAGGCCGGTCCATCCCGGGTCGTCGAGGTGGCCGACCATCGAGGAGCGCAGCCGGGCGACGATGCTCGCCGACACCTGGTCGTGGTCCTCGTACACCTCCGCCCACGCCGGGTCGAGGAAGTTCAGCACCGCGCAGTTGCGGTCACGGGTCGGCCACTCCTCGATGTCGCTGATCAGGTGGCGGTAGGTGCGGTTGTGTGCCAGCACGTCGAACCGCGTGGTCTGGACGCACGCGGGCAGCGGGAGGAGCTGTTCGAGCACCGCCAGGTGGTCCTCGGTGACCGTGTGCGGGCTGGTGTCGTCGAGGGTGGCGTCGTCCCCGGCCAGGTTCAACAGGTGGGCGTGCTCGTCGGGGTCGAGCCGCAGCGCGCGGGCCACCGCGTTGAGCACCTGGGCGGACGCGTTGATCGGCCGTCCCTGCTCCAGCCACGTGTACCAGGTGACCCCCACGCCGGAGAGCTGGGCGACCTCCTCACGGCGCAGACCGGGGGTGCGCCGCCGCCCGAGGGCGGGCAGCCCGACGTCGGCCGGGGTGACGCGTTCCCGGCGGCTGCGGAGGAAGGCGGCGAGTTCCCGCCTGCGCTGGTCGTCCACGGTGTGGTGGCTCCCTCCGCCGACCGGTGTCGGGTGGTGTCGATACCAGGATAAGTAGGCTCCTGGTACCAGGATGCCAGTCGTCCGACAGTGGACCGGTGACCACGAGAACCCCCCGGGTCCGCCCGGCGGGGGAGGGAGCCTCCCCCGCCCGCGCGCACCGGGAACCATCCGAACTGCGCGGGCCGGGGCTGCTGGCCCTGCTCGTCGGCGGCTTCGTCGCCACCTACACCTTCTCCAGCGTGAACGTGGCGGTCCCCCGCATCGCGTTCGAACTCGACGCCTCCCCGGCGGGACTCGGGCTGGTGATGGGGGTCTACGCCCTCTGCTTCGCACTCCTGTTGATCATCGGGGGCAGGCTCGGCGACGCGTTCGGCCGCAGGCGGCTCTTCGTCGCGGGCCTGACCGCCTACGCGCTGACCTCCCTGGCCGCCGGGCTGGTCTGCGGTATCGCATGGCTCGTCGTCGTCCGTGGCGCGCAGGGGGTCGCGGCGGCATTGATGGTGCCCCAGATCCTGGCCACCATCCAGACCACCACCCGCGGAGCCGAGCGTCTGCGGGCGGTCGCGCTGTTCAGCGCGGCCAGCGGGTTGGGGACCGCCGCGGGCCAGGTGGTCGGCGGGGTACTGCTCAGCGCGGACGTCGCCGGAACCGGCTGGCGCTCCGTCTTCTGGTTCGGCGCCCTGCTGGCCCTCGTGGCGCTGCCGGGCACCCGCTCCCTGCCGAGGACGGGGGCCGACGGGCGCGGTGAGGCCGACGTCGTCGGGGCGGCCGTGCTCGCCGCCGCCCTGCTGGCCTTCCTCCTCCCCGTGACGGTCGGCCCCGAGGACGGGTGGCCGCCGTGGACGGTCGCGTCGTTGGTGCTCTCCGCCGCCGCGTTCCCGGTGTTCTGGTGGTGGGAGCGCCGCCGCGAGCTCGCCGGCGGACTGCCGCTGGTGCCGCCGAGCGTGCTCGGGCACCGCTCGTTGCGGCTCGGGCTGCTGATGGCGTGCGTGCTCTTCGCCGGATACGGCGCGTTCATGTACGTGTTCGCGCTGACCGTCCAGAACGGGCTGCGGCAGAGCCCCCTCGTTTCGGGGCTGACGCTGCTGCCGTTCGCGGTGGTCTTCGCCGTCGTGTCGATGAACCTGGGCGTGTTCCGGCGGTGGTTCGGCTCCGCGGTCATGACGGTCGGGGCGGCGGCGCACGTCGTCGCGCTACTGGGGGCCGCGGCCGTCGTCGTGCTCGGCTG
>NZ_ANBC01000742.1 GCF_000341125.1 Nocardiopsis lucentensis DSM 44048
GTTCACTCCCCTGCTCAGCGCGGTGATGGCCGGGGTCCCGACGTCGGTCGCGGGGCTGAGCGGCGGGCTCTTCTCGACCGTGCAGCAGGCCTCCCTGGCGCTGGGGGTCGCCCTCTACGGCGGCGCCTACACCGGGATTCTGCCGGAGCTGTCGTACCCGGGCGCCTTCGGGACGTGCCTCGCCGTGCAGGCGGTGACGTCGGTCGCCTTCGGGCTGATGGCGCGGCGGCTCGGAGCTCCGGGGGGCGGAGACCGAGCCCGGAGACCGGAGGCTCGTGAAACCGTCGTCGGCGAAGCCGCGTCCAAGCCACGGAGATCCCCCGACGACCTGGAGGCCCCGTGTCCTACCACCCTTCCGCGTCCGGTGGCGGAGAGAGGAGCGCGGGCGGCGCGCTGACCGCCGCCATTCTCATGACGCTGTGCTGCAACCAGATCTGCGGCATCATCGCGATCGTCTTCTCGGTCGTCGCGATGGGCAAGGACGACTGGGCCGAGCGCGACCGGTTCATCGGCCACGCCTGGACCACGATGACGATCGGCCTGGTGATCAGCCTGGTGTTCCTGGTCATCTACTTCCTCGCCTTCGCCGGCGGTTGACCCACGGCGCGGGGCCGTCCTCCCCCTCCCGGGAGGACGGCCCCGCGTGCTCTGTGCGGCCCCGGTCAGACCGCGGGCTCCTCCGCCCGCTCCGGGGTCACGAGTAGCTTGTCCGTGGCGTCGTCGACGTCCACCGCGACCGTGTCCCCCTCGGCCAGCTCGCCCGACAGCAGCTCCCGAGCCAGCGGGTCGCCGATCGAGGACTGCACCAGGCGGCGCAGCGGGCGAGCACCGTAGTTCGGGTCGTAGCCGGTCAGCGCGAGCCATTCGCGGGCCCTCGGCGTCACGTCCAGCTCCAGGCGCCGGTCCGCCAACCGCCTCCGCAGCTTGTCCACCTGGAGGTCGACGATCCTCGCCAGGTCCTCCGTGGACAGAGCGTCGAACATGATCACGTCGTCCAGCCGGTTGAGGAACTCCGGCTTGAAGGTCGACCGCACCACGTTCATCACGCGTTCCCGCCGCTGCTCCTCGTCCAGCGACTGGTCGACCAGGAACTGCGACCCCAGGTTGGAGGTGAGGATGAGGATGGTGTTGCGGAAGTCGACGTGGCGGCCCTGGCCGTCCGTCAGACGACCGTCGTCCAGCACCTGGAGCAGCGTGTCGAACACCTCCAGGTGCGCCTTCTCCACCTCGTCCAGCAGCACCACGGTGTACGGTCGGCGCCGCACCGCCTCGGTGAGCTGGCCGCCCTCCTCGTACCCGACGTAGCCGGGGGGTGCTCCGACCAGGCGCGACACGGAGTGCTTCTCCGAGTACTCACTCATGTCGACGCGCACGATCGCGCGCTCGTCGTCGAACAGGAACTCCGCCAGCGCCTTGGCCAGCTCGGTCTTGCCGACACCGGTCGGTCCCAGGAACAGGAACGAACCCGTGGGCCGGTCCGGGTCGGAGATCCCGGCCCGGGCACGCCGCACCGCGTCCGACACCGCGGTCACGGCGTCCTTCTGGCCGATCAGCCGTGCCCCGAGCTCCTCCTCCATGCGCAGCAGCTTGGAGGTCTCCCCCTCCATGAGCCGCCCCACCGGGATGCCGGTCCACGAGGAGACGACGTCCGCGACCTCGTCGGCGCCGACCTCGTCCTTGACCATCGTGTCGCCGCCGGAGCTGGCCGCCTCCTCCTCGGCGTTGGAGGCCTCCTCGATCTGCTTCTCCAGCTGCGGGATGTCCCCGTACATCAGCCGGGACGCCTGGGCGAAGTCGCCCTCGCGCTCGGCCAGCTCGGCGCGGGTGCGCAGGTCGTCCAGTTGCCCCTTCAGCTCACCGACCCGGTTGAGCCCCGCCTTCTCCTGCTCCCAGCGGGCGACGAGCGCGTTGAGCTGCTCCTGCCGGTCGGCCAGGTCGGCGCGCAGCCGGTCCAGGCGCTGGATGCTGGCCTGGTCCGACTCCTTGGAGAGCGCCATCTCCTCCATCTTCAGCCGGTCGACGGTGCGCTGGAGCTCGTCGATCTCCACCGGGCTGGAGTCGATCTCCATCCGCAGCCGGGAGGCCGCCTCGTCGATGAGGTCGATCGCCTTGTCCGGCAGGAAGCGCGCGGTGATGTACCGGTCGGACAGGGTCGCGGCGGCCACCAGGGCGGCGTCGGCGATCTGCACCTTGTGGTGCGCCTCGTAGCGGCCCTTGAGCCCGCGCAGGATCGCGATGGTGTCGGCGGCCGACGGCTCACCCACCATGACCTGCTGGAACCGCCGTTCCAGGGCGGGGGCCCTCTCGATCTTCTCCCGGTACTCGTCCAACGTCGTGGCGCCGACCATGCGCAGCTCTCCGCGCGCCAGCATGGGCTTGAGCATGTTGCCCGCGTCCATGGCGCCCTCGGCCGCACCGGCGCCGACCATGGTGTGCAGCTCGTCGATGAACGTGATGATCTGGCCCTCGGACTCCTTGATCTCCGAGAGCACCGCCTTGAGCCGCTCCTCGAACTCGCCGCGGTACTTGGCGCCCGCCACCATCGCGGACAGGTCCAGGCTCACCAGCCGCTTGCCCACGAGCGACTGGGGCACGTCACCGGCCACGATCCGTTGGGCCAGCCCCTCCACGACGGCGGTCTTGCCGACACCCGGCTCACCGATGAGCACCGGGTTGTTCTTGGTCCGGCGGCTGAGTACCTGGATGACCCGCCGGATCTCGCCGTCGCGGCCGATCACCGGGTCCACCTTGCCCTCGCGGGCCCGCTCGGTCAGGTCGACACCGAACTTCTCCAGTGCCTGGTAGGTGTCCTCGGGGTTCTCCGACGTGACCTTCGCCGACCCGCGCACCCGCTCGAACGCCTCCAGGAGCGCCTCCGGGGTGGCGCCGACCTCGCCCAGCAGCCGCTTGGCCTCACCGCCGTCCGTCGCCAGCCCCACGAGGAGGTGCTCGGTGGAGACGTACTCGTCCTCCAACTGCTGGGCGCGCTTGGCCGCCGTGTTGATGGACACGATCAGCTGGCGCGAGGAGTTCGGTGAGCTGACCGTCGACCCGGCCGCCTTCGGCAGGGCGTTGATCGCCGCCTCGACCCGGTCCTTGAGCGTGTCGGGGTTGGCCCCCACCTCCTTGAGCAGCGGGCGGGTCACCCCCTCCGCCTGGTCCAGCAGCGCGGCCAGAAGGTGGAGCGGGTCCACCTCCGGACTACCGTCCGCGGTCGCGCGCCGGACGGCCACCGACAGGGCCTCCTGGCTCTTCTTCGTGAGCTTGTAGTTCATCTCCGGTGACTCCTTTCACCAATTCTGTCACCCTGGGTGACATTCCATGGCCGACCGTGCCCCCGTGCAGTCGTACCGGAGCCCCGTCAGTCCCGTTCGTCGTCGCGGCCCGCTCTCGGGCCGCCCTGCCCGGAACCGGTGTTCCGGGTGTTGTCGTCCTCCGGCCGCTCGGCCGTGTTGAAGATCGTCACGCGCGTGCGGCGCACCAGCTCCCCGCGCGCGCCCCCGCCCTCCGCGGGGGTGGGGCGGCCGCGCCGGGCCACTGCCCTCCGCGCCGCCTCCAGCTCGTTGGCCAGGTGGAACACCTGCTCCCGCAGCTGCTCCACCTCGTGCTCCAACTCCAGGATCCGCTTGATCCCGGCGAGGTTGATGCCCTCCTCCTGCGACAGACGCTGCACCTCGCGCAGCAGCTGCACGTCGCGCATGGAGTAGCGACGCCCCCGGCCGGAGGCCCGGCCCGGCGACACGATCCCCAGCCGGTCGTACTGCCGCAGGGTCTGCGGATGCATTCCGGCCAGCTCCGCCGCCACCGAGATCACATAGACCGGAGCGTCAGCGCCGAAGGAGTCGTTCACGTCGTTCACGCACCCTTCGCCCGCGCCTCGAGTCCCTCGCGCGGGTCGTGGTCGGTCGTCGCGGCCCGGAACTTCTCCAGCGCCTCGCGGGCGTCGCCGCTGACGTTCGTCGGAACGGTGACCTCGATCGTCACGAGCATGTCGCCCGTGGTGCCGTCCTTGCGCTTGGCCCCCTTGCCGCGGACCCGCAGCGTGCGCCCGTTCGGGGTGCCCGGCGGGACCTTCACGGTCACCGGGAAGCCGCCCAACGTCGGGACGCGCACGTCCGCGCCGAGTACGGCCTCGGGGAAGGTCACCGGCACGGTGATGGTGATGTTGTCGCCGCTCCGACCGAACACCGCGTGCTCCTTCACGTGGACGACGACGTACAGGTCGCCCGCCGGGCCGCCGTGCTCGCCCGGGGCGCCCTTGCCCTTGATGCGGATCCGCTGGCCGTCGGTCACGCCGCCGGGGATCCGGGTCTGGATGGTGCGGGTGCTCCTGCCGCGCCCGCTGCCGTGGCAGTCGGTGCAGGGATCGTCCACGACCAGGCCGCGGCCCTTGCACTCACCGCACGGCTCGGACAGCGAGAAGCCGCCCAGGTTGGTGTTCTCGTGTCCGGTGCCGGAGCACTTCGGGCACATCCGGGGGGCCGTGCCCGCCTTGGCGCCGGTGCCCTTGCAGGTGGGACACGGGGTGTCGCTGGCCAGGCGGAAGGAGCGCGTGACCCCGTCGGCCGCCTCGCGAAAGCTCAGCGTGGTCTCGGTCTCGATGTCGGAGCCGCGCCTGCTGCGGGCGGCCCCGGCGCCTCGGCCCCGGCCCCCGAACAGGCCCCCGAACAGGTCGCTCAGCCGTTCGCCGCCGGACGCTCCACCGCCCCCGGGGCCCTGGCCGAACAGGTCTCCCATGTCGAACCCGCCGGGTCCGGTGCCCCCGCCGCCGGGTCGGTAGGACCCGCCGAACAGCGAGCGCGCCTCGTCGTACTCCTTGCGGCGCTTGTCGTCCGACAGGACGTTGTAGGCCTCGGAGATCTCCTTGAAGCGCCCCTCGGCCTTGGGGTCGTCGGTGTTCGCGTCAGGGTGGTTCTCCCGGGCGAGCTTGCGGTAGGACTGCTTGATCTCGTCCTTCGAGGCGGTCTTTGAGACTCCGAGGACCTTGTAGTAGTCCTTCTCCAGGTAGTCCTTGGTGCTCATCGACTGGTGCCTTCTCCCGCTGGTGCCGGTTGCGTCCGATGCTTACACGTGCCCCGGTTCCGCGCGGAACCGGGGCCGGGGCGCGGTTCGCGGACACGTGCTCGAACCACGTCCGCGGAACACGCCCCGGCCTCTCCGGTCGTACCCACCGCCGGGGCGGCGGGCACGGCCGGAGTCGACCACGGGCGAACCCGTTACTTGCCGTCCGTCTCCTCGCCCCCGCCGGAGGAGGCGTCGGCCTCGTCTCCGGCGGAACCGGTGTCCTCGTCGGACCCGGCGGCCTCGGCACCCTCGACGGGGTCGCCGACGACCACGCGGGCCGGGCGGAGGATCCTCTCACCGATGCGGTACCCCGGTTGGAACACCTCGATCACCGTCTGGACGGAGACGTTCGGTGCCGGGACCAGGGTGAGCGCCTCGTGCAGGTTCGGGTCGAACTCGTCGCCCGACTCGGCGTACCGCTCCAGGCCCAGCTTGGCCGCCACGGCCTCCAGGGACTCACCGACCGCCTTGAACCCCCCGGTGAGCTCGTCGTGCTCGCGGGCACGGCCGACGTCGTCCAGGATCGGCAGGAGTTCGCCGACGACCTGGGCGGTGGCGACCTCGCGGACGGCCACGCGGTCGCGCTCGACGCGCTTGCGGTAGTTGGCGTACTCCGCCTGCACCCGCTTGATGTCGTTGGTGAGCTCGACGACCCGCTCGTCCGCGTTGATCGCCTCGGTCACCACGGTCTCCGGGGTGTCCGGGACCTCGATGGTCTCCTCGGCACCGGCGTCCGCCTCGTCGGCCTCCGCGGCCTTGGGGTCGCGGACCTCGCCCGTCTCCGGGTCGATCCGGCGGTTGTCTCGGATCACCGGTCCCTGGTGCTCCTCACCCTCGCCGGAGCCGCTGGTCTTGTCCGACTGCGCCATCTGGGACGCGCCCTCCTTCCTCGACTCGTCACTCGGTCCCGGATCAGGACTGGGTGCCCTTGCCGTTGTCCTCGTCGACGATCTCGGCGTCCACGACGTCGGCGTCGTCGGCGGTGTCCGAGGCGGTCTGCTCGGCGCCGGCCGCGGCGCCCTCCTGGCCCTGGCTGTAGATGGCGGAGCCGATCTTCTGGCTGGCCAGCGCGACCTTCTCGCTCGCGGTGCGGATCGCCTCGACGTCCGTGCCCTCCAGAGCGGTCTTCAGCTCGGCGACGGCCGACTCGGTCTCGGAGCGCACGTCCGCCGGGATCTTGTCCTCGTTGTCCTTGATGACCTTCTCGGTCTGGTAGACGAGGGACTCGGCGTTGTTGCGGACCTCGGCCTCCTCGCGGCGCTTGCGGTCCTCCTCGGCGTACTGCTCGGCCTCGCGGACCATCTTGTCGATGTCGTCCTTGGACATGGCCGAACCGCCGGAGATGGTGACCGACTGCTCCTTGCCGGTGCCCAGGTCCTTCGCGGTGACGCTGACGATGCCGTTGGCGTCGATGTCGAAGGCGACCTCGATCTGCGGGACGCCGCGCGGCGCCGGGGGCAGACCGGTCAGGTCGAAGACACCCAGCTTCTTGTTGTACTGGGCGATGTCGCGCTCGCCCTGGTAGACCTGGATCTGCACGGACGGCTGGTTGTCGTCGGCCGTCGTGAAGATCTCCGAGCGCTTGGTCGGGATGGTCGTGTTGCGCTCGATGAGCTTGGTGAACACGCCGCCCTTGGTCTCGATGCCCAGCGACAGCGGGGTGACGTCCAGCAGCAGGACGTCCTTGACCTCACCCTTGAGCACGCCGGCCTGGAGCGCGGCGCCGACCGCCACGACCTCGTCCGGGTTGACGCCCTTGTTGGGCTCCTTGCCGCCGGTCATCTCCTTGACCAGCTCCGCGATGGCGGGCATACGGGTGGAGCCGCCGACCAGGACCACGTGGTCGATGCCGCTGAGCTGGATCCCGGCGTCCTTCATGACCTGCTGGAACGGCGTCTTGGTCCGCTCGACCAGGTCGGCGGTCAGGCGCTGGAACTCGGCGCGGGTGAGCTTCTCGTCCAGGTGCAGCGGGCCCTCGGCCGAGGCCGTGATGTAGGGCAGGTTGATGACCGACTCGCTGGAGCTGGAGAGCTCGATCTTGGCCTTCTCCGCGGCCTCGCGCAGGCGCTGGAGGGCCATCTTGTCCTTGGACAGGTCCACGCCGTTGGCGTTCTTGAACCGCTCGACCAGCCAGTCGACGATCGCCTGGTCCCAGTCGTCACCGCCGAGGTGGTTGTCGCCGTTGGTCGCCTTGACCTCCACGACGCCGTCGCCGACCTCCAGGAGGGAGACGTCGAAGGTGCCGCCACCGAGGTCGTAGACGAGGATCGTGGCCTCGTCCTCCTTCTCCAGGTGGTAGGCGAGCGCGGCCGAGGTCGGCTCGTTGATGATGCGCAGGACGTTCAGACCCGCGATCGTGCCGGCCTCCTTGGTGGCCTGGCGCTGGGCGTCACTGAAGTAGGCGGGCACGGTGATGACCGCGTCGGTGACGTCCTCACCGAGGTAGGCCTCGGCGTCGCGCTTGAGCTTCTGGAGGATGAAGGCGCTGATCTGCTGCGGGTTGAAGGTCTTGTCGTCGATCTTCACCGACCAGTCGGTGCCGATGTGGCGCTTGACCGAGCGGATGGTGCGGTCGACGTTGGTGACCGCCTGGCGCTTGGCCACCTCACCGACGAGCACCTCACCGTTCTTGGCGAAGGCGACGACGGAGGGAGTGGTGCGGGAGCCCTCGGCGTTGGCGATGACCGTGGGTTCGCCGCCCTCCAGGACCGCGACGCACGAGTTCGTCGTACCGAGGTCGATTCCGACCGCACGAGCCATGGTTGCTACCTCCGTCAAGGTTGAGTCGTTCAGGCGTAAGTTTGCTTCGTCGAGTGATCGCTGTCAAATCAGTTGAGTCAACCCGACTCAAGTTAGTTCCTACGCAGAGACAACGGCCGGCCCAGGCGTGGTGTTCCCGTTGGGAGCGACTTCAGGGGGGAAATGGCGCAAACCCGGGGCAACTCGGGGAGAACCTTGACTCCGGGCCAGGGGAACCCCTGGGGCGAGGTCGGTGGTGGGGCGGAGGAGGGCGGCCGGAGGTCGGACAGGTGTTATTACCGGTGCCCCGCTGTGCCCCCGGGTGTCCGATGTCGGCTACACATAATGTGTGGATCGTGGATTATGTGGCCGGTGCCATGACCGGCGCACTCCTGTGATTCCCCGGTGTCATCGTCCGCGGGCGCTGGCGCGCCGGGATCGGATCCCGTAGTCCGACCCCGGACCCGGGTGGTGGCGCGGGTGTCGTCGACGGTTCCCCGTGGCGGGGGGCGGGTCGATGGCGTCCCAGCGATTACTCGCTAGTAACATATGTCTTGACCGCCGGTGTGTGGCGCACCGGACGACACAGCAGGATGGGAGGCCACGGGCGATGCTGTACCTGACATTGGGCATCATCACCTCGGTCTTCGCCGTGGTCGCGTTCACCGTGTTCGCTCTGGCCATCCGCCAGATCGTGCGAACCGTGGGCATCGGCCGTCCGGTGGAGCCGGAGCGCAAGGGGCCGTTCGGACAGCGGCTGACGATGACGCTGATCGAGATCGTCGGGCACACGAGGATGCTCAAGCGGCCGTGGGTCGGTGTGGCCCACTGGTTCGTGATGGTCTCCTTCCCCCTGCTGGTCTTCACCGTCATCGAGGCCCAGGGCGAGGTCTTCGACCCGCACTTCCACCTGCCGATCATCCATGACTGGACGATCTACGGCCTGGCCATCGAGATCATCGCGGGCGCCAGCCTCGTCGGCATCCTCGGCCTGACCGGCTACCGCCTGATCAGCAGCCCGAAGCGGATCGGCCGCCAGTCCCGCTTCATGCACTCCAAGCACTGGACGGCGTACTACGTCGAGGCCTACATCATCGGCCTGCTGCTGGCGATCTTCGCGATCCGCGGTCTCAAGGTCGCCTCGGAGGACTTCCCGTTCCCGGTCTGGGCCACCCCGATCTCCCACGCGGTGGGCGCCATCCTGCCCGGTGACGCCGCGGTCGCCGAACCCGCCATCGCCCTCGTGGCCGCGTTCAAGCTGATCATCAGCTACGCGTTCTTCGTCGTGCTGTCGGTCAACCTCACCATGGGTGTGGGCTGGCACCGCTTCCTCGCGCCGGTCAACATCTACTTCAAGCGCAAGGCCGACGGCGCGCCCTCGCACGGCGCCGCCAAGCAGATGATGGACAAGAGCGGCGTCAAGCCCCTCGACTTCGAGGAGGCCGACCCCGACGAGGACCCGTTCGGCGCGGGCAAGATCGAGGACTTCACCTGGAAGGGCCTGCTCGACTTCAGCAGCTGCACCGAGTGCGGTCGCTGCCAGTCCCAGTGCCCCGCCTGGAACACCGGTAAGCCGCTCTCTCCGAAGAAGGTCATCCTCGACCTCCAGCAGCACGCCTACGAGAAGGCCCCGTACCTGCTCAAGGGCATCACCGAGGAGACCCTCGCCGAGAAGCCCGACGAGAGCCACGCGGGCGTCGACGTCCTCGCCCTCCTCAACAAGCCGCTCGTCGGCACCGAGGAGGAGGGTGGCGTCATCCACCCCGACGAGCTGTGGTCCTGCACCAACTGCGGCGCCTGCGTCGAGCAGTGCCCGGTCGACATCGAGCACATCGACCACATCCTCGACATGCGCCGCTACCAGGTCATGGTCGAGTCGAACTTCCCGTCCGAGGCCAACACCCTCCTGAAGAACCTCGAGAACAAGGCCAACCCGTGGGGCATGGCCGAGGACCGGAGGATGGACTGGATCCAGGAGCTCGCCGAGCAGGAGAACCCGGTCGAGGTCGAGGTCGTCGACGACAAGCTGTCGCCGGACACCGAGTACCTGTTCTGGGTCGGCTGCGCGGGCGCCCTGGAGGACCGCGCGAAGAAGACCACCAAGGCCATCGCCGAGCTGCTGGACATCGCGGGCGTCAAGTTCGCCGTGCTCGGCGGCATGGAGGCGTGCACCGGTGACCCCGCGCGCCGCC
Source organism: Nocardiopsis lucentensis DSM 44048 (assembly GCF_000341125.1). Lineage (GTDB taxonomy): Bacteria > Actinomycetota > Actinomycetes > Streptosporangiales > Streptosporangiaceae > Nocardiopsis > Nocardiopsis lucentensis. Next base: position 9,996 of record NZ_ANBC01000742.1, read on the forward strand.
TGGGCATGGAGTACGTCTTCCAGATGCTCGCCCAGCAGAACGTGGAGACGCTGAACGAGGCCGGCGTCACCAAGATCGTGGCCAGCTGCCCGCACTGCTTCAACACGCTCGCCAACGAGTACCCGCAGCTCGGCGGCACGTACGAGGTCGTCCACCACAGCCAGCTCCTGGCCAAGCTGGTGGACGAGGGCAAGCTGACCCCGGTGCGGAACGTGGACGAGAACATCACGTACCACGACCCCTGCTTCCTGGGCCGCCACAACAAGGTCTACACCCCGCCGCGCGACATCATGGCGAAGGTGCCCGGCGTCAAGACCCAGGAGATGCACCGCCACAAGGAGCGGGGCTTCTGCTGCGGCGCCGGCGGTGCCCGCATGTGGATGGAGGAGCGGATCGGCAAGCGCATCAACACCGAGCGGGTGGACGAGGCGCTGACCACCAACCCCGACACCGTCTCCACCGCGTGCCCGTTCTGCCAGGTGATGCTCGGCGACGCGATCAACGAGAAGAAGTCGCAGGGCGAGGCCAAGGAGTCGCTGGAGGTCGTGGACGTCTCCCAGCTCCTGCTGCGCTCGGTCAAGGGCGAGAGCCCGACCGAGGGCGAGAAGGAGCCCGCGCAGGCCTGATCTCCGTCCGACGGACCCGTCGCGGGGCCGGTGCCGACCTTTCCTGGTCGGGGCCGGCCCCGCGACGTGTACGGCGTCAGACCGACGCCTGCCCGCGCAACAGCGCACCGGGCCGCTCCGAAGGCGGTGCACGGCCCCACGGTCGGGGCGCCGAAACGTGACATACCCGCCGTGCCCGGCACCGGGCGGCATGACATTTGTCAGTGACCGTTCCGGGTGGTTCCGCACGGCGAGCCGGTGACAACGGCGTCTGTTCCGTGTGACGCGGTTTCGCGAGCATGGTGGACATGACGACGACAGCGCACTCCGCAGCCACCGACGCCCCCGCGCGGGCCACCACCGGCAGGCCCGCCGTGGTGGTCCGCGACCTTCGTCAGAAGTACGGCGACTTCGAGGCGGTCAGGGGCGTCTCCTTCGAGATCCGCCCCGGTGAGCTGTTCGCCCTCCTGGGCACCAACGGCGCCGGTAAGACCACCACCATCGAGACGCTGGAGGGCTTCCGCCGACCGACGTCCGGGACCGTCCGGGTCTTCGGCGAGAACCCCTACGGCCAGCCCGCCTCGATCCGCGAGCGGACCAACGCCGTCCTCCAGGGAAGCGGACTCCTGGAGGACCTGACCGTCCGGGAGACCGTCGACCTCGCCCGCGACCTCGCCGCCCGGCCGCGCGGCACCGAGGAGGTCCTGGAGATGGTGAACCTGACCGACAAGCGTGGGCTCGCGGTCCGCCAGCTGTCCGGCGGGCAGAAGCGCCGTCTGGACCTGGCGCTGGCCCTGGTGACCTCTCCCGAGGTGCTCTACCTCGACGAACCGACCACGGGCATGGACCCCGAGGCGCGGATCGACACCTGGCGGATCGTCTCCGAACTGAAGAAGGACGGCGTGGCGGTCCTCCTGACCACGCACTACCTGGAGGAGGCCGAGCGGCTCGCCGACCGCCTGGCGATCATGCACCGCGGCGAGGTGCGCGTCGAGGGCACCCTGGCGGGCGTGCTGGAGGGCTGGGGCGACCGCGTGGCGTTCGCCGTGCCGGAGGACGTACGCACCGCCGACCTGCCCGAGCTGGAGGGTGCCGAACTGAGCGTGGAGACCCGGGACCAGGCCCTGTGGGCCACGTACACGGCCCGGAGCGGCGACGCGTCGGAGCGGGCCCACCGCGCGGTCGGGGCCCTCCTGGCCTGGGCGGGAGAGCACGGGACGGTCCTGCGCCATCTCCAGGTCCGCGGCGCCTCCCTGGAGGACGTCTTCCTCAGCGTCGCCGACGGCGCCGCCGACCTGCTCTGACCCCGTCTTCTCCCCTCCGTCCCGCACAGCCCGGCGCCGCCCCGGCGCGTTCCACCCGAGGAGCAACCATGAGCCCCACCACCGCACCGGCACCGACCACCCGACCCTCCCTCGGCTGGTTCCGGCGGACCCTGCGGCTGACCCGCGCAGAGTTCACCCTCTTCGTCCGGTACAAGACGGCGTGGCTGTTCCTGGCGATGCCGCTCGTGTTCCTGTTCGTCACCCTCCAGATGCCGGACGACGAGGTCCTGGACGGCGTCGGCTACGCGGAGCTGTCCGTGGCCGGGGTGTTGGGCACCATCGGCGTCCTCGTCGGCATCGGTCACGCGTCGAACGTCTTCACCGCCCGCCGTGAGTCGCTCGTGTTGAAGCGGCTGCGGGTGAGCGGGGTGCCCCCGCTGGTGATCTTCGGCGCGACGACCGCGATCATCGTGTTCTTCTCCCTGGTCGTCGCCGCCGTCATGGTGGGCCTGATCGCCGTGCTGCTCGGCGAGCTGCCCCGCGACCCGCTGATGCTGGCGCTGGCCGTGGTGCTGAGCGCGGTGTCGATGACCATGGTCGGACTGCTCCTCACCCCGTTCGTGCGCAACGCCGAGGGCGCCCAGATGGTGTCGGTCCTGCCGATGATGGTCCTCCTGCTCATGGGCGGAGTGTTCTTCCCGCTGGACCTGCTGCCCGACACCGTGCGGCAGGTGGTCGAGCTGCTTCCGGTGGCTCCGGCGGCCCAGCTCGCGCAGGCGGCCTACACCGGCTACGACGTGTTCGGCGGGTACCAGGGCGCCGGGACGCCGGGCTACCTCGGACTGTGGGCGGCGGCACTGCCCTCGCTGCTGGTGCTGCTGGCCTGGACGCTGGCTCTGGCGTTGGCCGTGGAGCGTCGCTTCCGCTGGGACCCCCGCCAGCCGTGAGGCCGCCCCGCGCGCAAGGGGCGCGGTGGAGGAACCGTTCCGCCGCGCCCTTCCGCGTGTGGACGGGGCGGGCGCAGGGCCGATACTCGTAGGGGCCCGGAGTGCGTCGGGCCGGTGCGGACGGGAGGGGCCGGGTGGACGGGGACGTGACGGGAACCGGCGGCGCCGAGGGGCGCTACGCGGGCCGGATGCGGATCGCGCGGATCGGCATCATGTCGACGATGATGTTCGGCGTCGTCTCGATCCTCGGTTGGCCGGTGGTCGACCTCCTGGCGTCCACCGACCTGGAGGGGGCGCCGCCCTGGTCGCCGGTGTGGCCCGTGGTCACCGTCGTGCCGACCGCCGTCACGCTCGGCGTCATCGTCTGGCGCCGGGTCAACGAGCGGCGGAACGCGGAGCCCCGGCTCTTCTGGAGCTCCCTCGCGCTGGCGGTGCTGACGTACGCGCTGACGGCCACCCCGGTCTTCGGTCTCGTCGGTCTCGCCAGTTGGTGGGGGATGGCGGTCCTCGCGGTTCCGCGCCGGCGCGCGGTGTGGGTCAGCGCGGTCCTGCTGGTCCTGCCCTGGGCGCACCTCCTCCTGTTGGGGCCCGACCTCCACCCGGGGCTGTTCGCGGTGTTCTGGCTCGTGGAGATCGTGCAGGCCCTCGTGGTGGCGGGTGCGAGCCTCACCTCGATCTGGCTGTGGGACGTCACCAACGAGGCGGTGGAGGGCCAGCGGGCGCGGGCCCGGTTGGCGGTGACGGAGGAGCGGTTGCGGTTCTCGCGGGACATGCACGACCTGCTGGGCCACAGCCTCTCCGCGCTCGCGGTCAAGTCCGAGCTCGCGGGGCGTCTGCTGGAGCCCGCGCCCGCGCGGGCCGCCGCCGAGATGGCGGAGGTGCACGCGTTGGCGCGGCGGGCGCTCCAGCAGGTGCGGTCGGCGGTCAGCGGCTACCGCGAGGTGAGTCTGGCGGAGGAGGTGAGGTCCGTGACCGCGCTGATCGGCGCGAACCGGACCGAGGTCACGGTCACGGGACTGGACGGACTGTCCCTGCCCTCGCGGACGCAGACGCTGGCCGCCTGGGTGGTGCGCGAGGCCGGGACCAACGTGGTGCGGCACGGTGACGCGGCCCGGTGCGAGATCGGGTTCACCCTGACCGGGGACGTCGTCTCGGGGACGGAGGCGCTCGTGGTGGAGGTGGCCAACGACGGGGCACGCGGCGAGCCGGGGACGGGTGCGACGTTCGGCAACGGCCTGTCGGGGCTGTCCGAACGGGTCGCGGCGGGCGGCGGCTCGCTGTCGGCGGCGCGGACGGGCGACGGCGGCTTCCTGCTGCGCGCGGTCCT
>NZ_ANBC01000743.1 GCF_000341125.1 Nocardiopsis lucentensis DSM 44048
TCGTGTGAGCGGCGACGTCGGCGCGCACGCGCGCGAGGCTTTGGCGCCCGACGCGCGCGGGGAGCAGCCACCGGAAGAGCGCGGAGCTCCAGTGCCCGACGCGTGGGCAGGCTCCGCGCCGGAGGCGGACGGAGGTACGGACGCGGGCGGCGACCGGAAGATCCGTGTCGCGCGGCGGGCGCTCGTGGCCTCCACGATGATCCTCGACGTCCTGTTCGTCCTCTTCCCGCTCATCGACGTGGCGACGTCGGCGGCGGAGGGGATCGTCCTGTGGCCCTCCCTCGCGGCGGTGCCCCTGGGGATCGGCTGCGCCGCTCTGCTGCACGTCCTCTTCACGGGCTGGCTCGACGGACGGCGCGACCCCGCCCCGTGGGCCTACTGGGGCTCGACCGCCCTGCTCCTGCTCTGCTGCGCGGGGCTCCAGGACCCGATCAACGTGGTGATCCTGATCGCCGCGTGGTGGTGCGTCGGGGTGGTCGTCGCCTCCCGGCGGCGCACGTCGTGGGTCACCGCCGGGCTCCTCGCCCTGCCCTGGCTGCTCATCCCGACCACGCAGGCGGACATCCGGTTCGTCCCGTTCCTGGTGGTGTGGCTGTTCGGGGTCGCGTACGCGCTGATCCTGGCCGGGGGGATGATGATCTGCGCCTGGCTCTGGGAGATCGTGAACGACGCCGTCGCCGGGCAGCGGGCGCGGGCCCGGCTCGCGGTCATGGAGGAGCGGTTGCGGTTCTCACGGGACATGCACGACCTGCTGGGGCACAGCCTCTCCGCGCTCGCGGTCAAGTCCCAGCTGGCGAGTCGGCTCGCCGAGCGCGACCCGGGACGGGCGGCCGTGGAGATCGCCGAGGTGCGGTCGCTGGCGCGGACGTCACTCGCGCAGGTGCGGTCGGCGGTCAGCGGGTACCGGGAGGTGGACCTGGCCGAGGAGGTGGAGTCGGTCGGCGCGGTCCTGCGCGCCAACCGGACGGAGGTCTCGGTCACCGGTCTGGACGGGCTGGAGTCGCCTCCGGGGGCGGCGGCGCTGGCCGCGTGGGTGGTGCGCGAGGGGGTCACCAACGTGCTGCGGCACAGCGACGCCACGCGCTGCCGGATCGGGTTCACCCGGACGCGGGACGCCGGCTCGGGGACGGAATCGCTGGTGGTGGAGGTGGCCAACGACCGGGCGCGGCCGGGTGGGAGCCGGGAGTCGGCGTCCTCGGGGAACGGTCTCTCGGGGCTGTCGGAGCGCGTCGCGGCGGGCGGGGGCACGCTGTCGGCGTCGCGGACCCCGGATGGCGGCTTCCTGCTGCGGGC
>NZ_ANBC01000744.1 GCF_000341125.1 Nocardiopsis lucentensis DSM 44048
CCACGTGACCGGGGGCGTGAGGGAGACCGCCCCCGCGCACCCGGACCGCGACCTGTAGTCGCGCAGCCGGACGCGGAGCGAACGCGGGCGACCAGCGCGTCCAACACCGTTCGGGGTGCGCGCAGTTCCGGGACGTGGCATCAGATGTCACTCCTGGACACTGTTTAGGAACGGTTCCACAGCTCCCACAGCATGGGGGCGCGGGCGTCCGCGTGCGCGGCGAGGAGGCCGTGCCCGAACGTGGTCCCCTGGATCTCGGTGGAGGGTCGGCGTAGTTTAGTTGCTCAACAGCAGCTATTGCTCTGGGGCACATGAACGATCACGAACGTCTGATGCGCGTCCTCGGCGAGATCCGACACGACCTGTTCCCGACCACGCTCCGCGCGAGCGAGGCCGACGACCTGCGGGTCGTGCACCTGGCCCTACTCCAGGTGCTGCGACGCCGCGACGGACCGACCGTCAAGGAACTGGCCGCGTTCATCGGCCGCTCGGAGTCCCGCACCAGCCGCCTGGTCGACCAGCTCGTCCGCCGCGCCCTCGTCGAACGCCGCGAGGACACCGACGACCGGCGGGGGCGGCNTCCTCCGCCGGATCGACGCCGTTCGCGCCGAAGCCCAGCTGAAGCTGCTCGACCACCTGGACGACGACGAGCGCGCGGCGGTGCTGCACGCGATGGATCTGTTCGCCAAGGCCGCGAGGAGGTATCGGGATGAACGTGATCGGTCTGGACGCGATCGACGCCGGCATGATCGGGACGGTGGGCGGTAAGGCCGCCGGTCTCGGCGAGATGGTCGCGTCGGGCGAGCGGGTGCCGCCGGGCTTTTGCCTGACCACCGAGGCGTACGCGTCGGGGACGGTTCCCGCCGACGAGCTCGCCGCCGCCTACGAGCGCCTGGGCGGCGGGCCGGTCGCCGTCCGCTCCAGCGCGACGGCCGAGGACCTGCCCGGCACCAGTTTCGCCGGACAGCAGGACACGGTGCTCGGTGTGCGCGGGACCGAGGAGCTGGTGGCGGCGGTGCGCCGGTGCTGGGCGTCCCTGGACTCCGACCGCGCGGTCGCCTACCGCGAGGCCGTCGGGATCGATCGCGCCGACACGCGCATGGCGGTCGTCGTCCAGCGGATGGTGGACGCGCGGGTCGCCGGGGTGCTCTTCACCGCCGACCCGCTCACC
>NZ_ANBC01000745.1:0-4726 GCF_000341125.1 Nocardiopsis lucentensis DSM 44048
AGCACTTCGGCTCCCCACAGGACGTGGAGTGGGCCTACGACGCCGACGGCGTGCTGTGGCTGCTCCAGTCCCGACCGATCACCACCCTGTTCCCGCTGCCTCCGGATGCCGGGAAGCCCGGCCCGCGCCTGTACATGGAGGCTGGGCACATGCAGGGCATGCTCCGGCCGTTCACCCCCATGGGCATGGACCGCATGACGCACATCTGGTTGAAGTGGTGCTCCTTCCAGGGCGTCGACGTCGACCCCCGCGAGGGGGCCTCGCTGCTCACCCCCGTCGGCGGACGCCTGTACATGGACCTCACCGACTTCATCCGCAGCGCGCCGATGCGGGGGCGACTCCCCCAGGCGATGGAGGTCTACGGCCCCCAGGTCAGGCGCGCTGTCGAGTACCTCATGGACGACCCCCGGTTCGCGCCGCGTCCCGGCCTGCCCTTTCCCCTGGGCACCGCCCTCCGGTTCGCCGCGCGAGCGCTGCCGACCACCCTGGCGCACATGACCGCGACCGTCGCCCGCCCGGAGAGGGCCAGGGCCAGGGCGGCCCGGGCGCTCCGGGAGTTCCGGAGCCAACCGCACCCCGGCCCGGAGGCCACCACCGCCGAGCGGTTCGACTTCGTCAGCGAGGACGCCTACGCCCTCGTCCTGGGCGCCCCCATGATGGACGTGGCCTGGCCGACCTTCGCCGGCATCGCCCTCGGCGTGCTCCCCTCGGCCCTGCTCGACGGTGTGGCCACCGACGAGGAACTCGACGCCGTCCTGGGCGGTATGCCGCACAACGTCACCACGGAGATGGACCTGGCCCTGTGGGGGGTGGCCGGGAACGCGAGCGGGCACCGCGACCTGTTCCTGAACACCGGCCCGGCCGAACTGGCCGACATGTACCGCCGGGGCGCGCTACCCGACATCGGCCTGACGGACTTCCTCGAGGTGTACGGCCACCGGGCGGCCGCCGAGGTCGACATCGGCATGCCGCGCTGGGCGGAGGACCCCGCCCCGCTGTTCGCCACCATCGCCAACTACCTGCGGGTGGAGAACCCCGAGCAGGCACCCGACCGAAGGTTCGAGAGGGCCGCGGTGCGGGCCCGCAGGACGATCAGCGAACTGTCGCTGCGCGGCCGCGCCCGGCGTCCCGTCCGTGGGCGGATCGCCTCCGTCGCCATGCGCCGGTCACGCGAACTGACCGGATCGCGTGAGCTCGCCAAGTTCTCCTGGCTCATCCCGTTCGCCCAGATGCGCCGCCAACTCCTGCTCATCGGCGCGGACCTGGTACGAGAAGGCCTGCTGGAGCGGAATGACGACGTCATGTTCCTCACGATGGACGAGGTGCGCACGGCCGTCCACGACGGGGTCGACCACCGGGACCTGGCCGCTGAACGCAGGGCCGACTACGACCGGGAGGTGCGCCGGCCGAGCGTCCCGGCCCTGCTGCTGTCCGACGGCACCGATGTGGAGACGATCCTCCCGCGCCCGGAGGTCGAGGCGGGCACCCTGTCAGGGACACCCGCGGCGGCGGGCCGGGCCACCGGTCGGGCCCGGGTGGTGCGCGACCCGTCCGGGGCGCACGTCGAGCCCGGGGAGATCCTCGTCGCGCCGACCACCGATCCGGGGTGGACGCCGCTGTTCATGACGGCGGCCGGGCTGGTGACCGAGACCGGTTCCCCGCTGGCGCACGGCCCGACGGTGGCCCGCGAGCACGGGATCCCCGCCGTGATCTGCGTGCGCGACGCCACGCGGGAGATCCGAACCGGTCAGGTGATCACGGTCGACGGCACGTCCGGCACGGTCACCGTGGAGCAGGGCGGGGACGCGAAGGAGTCGGTGGCCTCCGCCTCGGCGGGGTCCTAGCGTCGGAGCGTCCTTCGCGGTCGGCGCCCTCCCGGCCCTTCGGGACCGGGGACACGCGGGGGATTTCCGATCGTCCGCCGCCACTTTCACTTTATATCAGATTCCCGTATCTCATGAGGCGCTGAAAAGTCCTGCATACTGCTGCTCCGCGAACTGAATCGGCAAAAGACGGGGGAATCGGAATTGCGCTGTGTCATGGACTTCGCGCATATCGACGCGACGAATATCGCAGAGGTCGGCGGGAAGGGGGCGGCTCTGGGCGAGCTCGCGCGGATCGCCGGTGTCGGCGTGCCGGACGGCTTCTGCGTCACGACGGACGCCTTCCGACGGACCGTCGGCGACCTACCGTCGATCGACGCGCTTCTCGATCGGCTGGCGCGCGCGGAACCGGACGACCGCACGGCGATCCGTACGCTGAGCGCCGATATCCGCCGCGGTGTCGAAGGCGTGGCGGTACACGACGCCCTCGCGGAGGAGATCGGCGAGGCGCTCGTCCGGTTCGGGGCGGACGCCTCCTACGCGGTGCGTTCCAGCGCGACCGCCGAGGACCTGCCGACGGCGTCCTTCGCCGGCCAGCAGGACTCCTACCTCAACATCACGGGCCTTCCAGCGATCCTTCTGCACGTCCGGCGGTGCTGGGCCTCGCTCTTCACCGAGCGGGCGGTGGCCTACCGGATCCGCAACGGCTTCGACCACCGCGGGGTCGGTATGGCCGTGGTCGTTCAGCGGATGGTGTTCCCGGACGCGGCCGGGACCATGTTCACCGCGGACCCGGTGACCTCGAACCGCGAGACCGTCACCGTGGAAGCCGGATGGGGGCTCGGCGAGGCGCTCGTCTCCGGCCGGGTCCGCGGTGACGTCCACACGGTGCGCGACGACCGGGTCGTCTCCACGACGATCGCCACCAAGACCCTGAGCGCGCAGGCGTCACCGGAAGGCGGTGTCCGGGACGTACCGATCGAGCTGGAACGCCGGACACGATCGGCTCTGACGGAAGCACAGGTCGTGTGCCTGGCGCGGCTGGGCCGGAGCGTCGAAGCGCACTTCGGCCGGCCGCAGGACATCGAGTGGTGTCGGGTCGGAGACGACTTCCACATCGTTCAGAGCCGTCCGATCACCACGCTGTTCCCCGTCCCCACGGCCGATGACGAGGAGAACCACGTCTACGTCTCCGTCGGTCACCAGCAGATGATGACCGACGCGATGAAGCCACTGGGGCTCTCCCTGTGGCAGATGACGACCCCGCGCCAGATGCACGAGGCGGGCGGGCGGTTGTTCGTCGATGTCGCCCCCGCCCTGGCGACGCCCGCGGGCCGCACGGGCCTCCTGGAGGCTCTGGGGAGCTCCGACCCGCTGCTCGGGGACGCGCTGCGTACCATCCTCGACCGCGGTGACTTCGTCCGCGGGCTTTTGGAGGATGACTCCACCGCCGCACCCGACGCCGACCCGCCCGCCGGTACCGCACCCGCCGGTGACCGGCCCGACCCGGTCGAGGCCGATCCCGACATCGTCAGCGAGCTGATCAGAGGCAATGAGGCCTCCGTCGCCGCCCTGCGGCGCGAGATCCGGGACCTGTCCGGTTCGGCGCTGCTCGACTTCATCCGGGCCGACATCGTGGAGCTGAAACGCCTCCTCTTCGACCCGCGGAGCCTCGCGTTGGTCACCGCGGCGATGGAGGCGAGCCGTTGGCTCAACGAACACCTGGAGGATTGGCTGGGGGGGAAGAANAGAAGAACGCGGCCGACACGCTCACGCGGTCCGTCGACCACAACGTCACCTCGCAGATGGGGCTGGCCCTTCTCGACGTGGCGGACGCCGTCCGGCCTCATCCGGACGTCGTGGCGTTCCTGAACCGTGTCGCGGACGAGGGCCGGGAGGGCGACGGCTTCCTGGACGAGATGGCCGGGCTGCCCGGCGGACCGGAAGCACGTGCGGCCATCCGGGGCTACCTCGACACGTACGGGATGCGCTGCGTGGGCGAGATCGACATCACCAGGACGCGCTGGAGTGAGCGGCCCGCCGCGCTCGTGCCCGTCCTCCTGGGCAACGTCAGGAACTTCGCGCCGGGCGAAGGCGGGCGACGCTTCGAACGGGGGAACCGGGAGTCGTACCAGAAGGAGCGGGACGTGCTGGCGCGCCTGCGCGCCCTCCCGGGCGGAGAGGGCAGGGCCGAGGAGACCAAGCGGATGATCGACCGCGTCCGCGCCTTCGCCGGATACCGGGAGTACCCCAAGTACGGCATGGTCAACCGCTACTTCGTCTACAAGCAGGCGTTGCTGCGGGAGGCCGGCCGCCTCGCCCGGTCCGGTGTCCTGCGCGAGGACGAGGACGTCTTCTTCCTCCGGTTCCGGGAGTTGGAGGAGGTCGTGCGCACCGGCGAGGTGGACGCCGAGCTCGTTCGGGAGCGGCGGGAGGCGTTCCGGTCCCACGAGGCGCTCACCCCGCCCAGGCTCCTCACCTCGGACGGCGAGGTCCTCAACGGCCGCCGCCGACCCGCCGACGCCCCGCCCGGGGCGATGGCGGGTCTCGCGGTCTCGGCCGGGGTGGCGGAGGGTCGTGCCCGTGTGGTCACGGAGATGGCGCGGGCCGACCTGGAGCCGGGCGACATCCTGGTCACCGCCTACACCGACCCCAGCTGGACCCCCCTGTTCGTCACCGTCGCCGGACTGGTGACGGAGGTCGGCGGGCTCATGACGCACGGGGCGGTGGTCGCTCGGGAGTACGGCCTGCCGGCCGTCGTGGGTGTGGATCGGGCCACCCGGAGGATCCGGGACGGACAGCGGATCCGTGTTCACGGAACCGACGGGTACGTGGAGATCCTCGGGTCGGCTTCCCGGCCCTGACGGACCGAGCCCGCGGGTAGGCGCCCGGCTGGCCGCCGG
>NZ_ANBC01000745.1:4733-12398 GCF_000341125.1 Nocardiopsis lucentensis DSM 44048
GTCAGGCCCACCCGGCCAGGACGCGGTCGATGCCGTCGGCGATGCGCGCCCTGGCCTCCTCCCGGGGCACCCCGTCCATGAGGAGCCGGTCGTAGGGGGTGTCCTCGTGCCGGACGGAGGCCACGACCGCGCGGCGCACCGCCCCGGGGGCGAGGTCGCGTCCGGCGGCCGAGCGGCCTACCCGGCCGCTGCCGCGCACACCGGTGTGTTCGGCGATGCTCCGGGCGCGGTCGGCGGGGCAGCCGGGGAAGAGCCGGGTGATCTCGGCGGCGAAGCGCTCCTGGAACACCACGTCCTGGTCCGCGCGGCGCACGGCGTCGCGTTCACGGCGACGGGCGCGAGCGTCCTCGTCGGCCAGGCACGCCTCCTCGGCCGCGACCAGTGCGCGCTCCTCCACGAGCAGGCCGAGGCGGCGGAAGCGCTTTCGCGAGGGGACCCACCGCACCACGACGGCCGACAGCACGCTCTCCTTCCTCGCCCTGCGGGTCAGGGTGGCGTCCCCGGCGGGCAGGAACTCCAGGTGGTCGAGGTCGACGCAGGTGAGGCAGCGCGGCGCGCCGTCCTCGACCAGCTTCGGGCCCTCTACGGTCAGACCGCAATCGGCGCACTCCCAGGGCCCGTCCGCCTCCTGCACCTCCAGGTCGGGGACCTTCGCGCGCCGCCGCTCCTCCCGCCCGCGCTGGGCCGCGGTCGCGTTCGGGGAGACCCAGTGGGCGCGGAACCCGCGTTCGTCGGCGGAATCGGCGCGGCTGGTGAAGCGCAGTTCCCGGCGGTCGCGCGTGGCGGCCGGGTACTCGCCCTCGTGCCGCTCCATCCCGCGCGCCTCCGCCCAGGCGGTGAGCAGCACGACGACGGCGCGCTGCTTGTCCGGGGGCGCCTGGATCAGGTCCTGGAGCGCGTCGACCCGTCCCTGCCGCCAGGTGTCCACCGCCCGGTCGGTGACCCAGCCCAGCGCGGTGAGGGTGTCCAGGACCGACACCGCCCCGCGCCGCGCGACCGCCGCGTCGGCGGCCTCCGCCACCCGGCGCCCCAGCCTGGTCCCCAGATCGGCCACGTCCCGTCCCTCCGCACTCGTCCGTCCCGGCAGCGCACCACCCTAGATGATTGATTCCAAGGGATGGCCGCGCGGATACGGGTTCCCGTTTCTGGTGGAGGAAGCCCCGTCGGGATGGCGGCGTGATGGCGGATACGCCACCGAAGCGGGACGCGAGGCGGTTGCCCTCAGCAGTGCAGCGTGAACGAGGCTTCCCCGTGGGGTCGGCCGTTGACCTGGAGCTGGACCAGATGGACGCCCGGGTGATAGCGCCGCGTGCTGATCGGTTTGAAGGAGTGCCTGCGTGTCGCGCGCCACGTCTCGCCGGGGGCCAGGGACCGTGTGGTGAGTTTGAAGACCTTGGGGGTGCGGCTGCCGTTGGCTTTCACGTGGTGGACGACGTAGTCGATGATGAGGTGAGCGGTCTGATCGTGGGTGTTGGTCACCGAGTAGTCGAACAGCAGATGGTCGCCGACCCGGATCTCTGGGGTGTGGACGTGCGGGCCCTCGACGGATACGGGACCGTCCGGGGAGTGGCCGAGCAGGGTGAGGGCCCCGGCGTGGCCGGACTTGATCAGGGTCCGCAGGCCGTGCCGTACCAACCGGGTCGTCGTCGGCGCCGGGTCGCTCAGCCAGCGCGTCGCGACCTCGACGGCGATGTCGGGGTGGTCTCGGCTGATGTCGTTGAGGTGGTTGGCCACTGATCTGCGGACGTACTCGGAGTCGTCCCGGTACAGCGCGTCGAGTAGGGGCAGTGCGGGTGTCGGATCCGCGATCAGCTCCGGAAGTCGAGGCGCCCAGGGCAGTCTCGGCCGCGTGCCCTCACTGGCCAGTCGGCGGACGTGGAGGTCGGGATGCGCGGTCCACGGCGTCATGACCCGGAGCGTGCGTTCCAGGTCGGCCTGGAGGAAGGGGCGCACCGCGGTCTCCGCGGTCAGACGCGGGGTGAGTTCCGCGAGCAGGGCGAGCGCCGGTTCGAAGGCGTCCCGGCCCCGTACGGCGACGGCCTCGGTGACGGGGAAGATCATCCATCCGGTGAAATCGCCGTCCCGCAGTGCGGCGCGCAACACGCGCGCGAAGGCCGGGTAGTCCGCGGGAAGGTCGGCCAGGACGGCGTTTCTGATCAGGGCGACACGCTCGGTGAAGCTCAGCCCGGCCAGGTCGGCTCCGCACCCCCGGGTCTCCTGCGCCGTGATCCCGTCACCGGCTCGCGTAAGGCATCGGGCGAGGTCGGCGACGGTGTCCGCGTTGAGTAGTTCCTCTGCCGAGGGCACGGCGTCGTTCTCCTTGGTCTCGGGGGCTATGCGGTGTGCGGCACCTGAGCGTGCCGCGTCTCGTGCACGGCGCCGATCCGGCTGAAGGAGCCCCGTGCCCGGGGGCCGGTCGGCGTTTCCTCGGCCGCGCGCTCGGCGACGGCGGCGGACGACCAGGTGATGAGGTCCAGGACGGCGCCGTCGTCGAACCGGGCGAGGCGGGCGCCCTGGAAGCCGTCGCCGTAGTTCTCCTTGGGCAGCGCGACGAGCTGCTCCGGGTGGGCGGTGAGGGCGGCGGGGTCGTCGGTGGCGAACCTGACGTGCTCGATGGCCGCACTCATGGCACCACCCTTCGTCGATGACATGAATCACGGATTTGACGCAATAAATCCGTGAGTTCACGTTATCACGGATTCGCTGACCCAAATCCAGTAGACTGAGGGGCATGACCATCCGGGACCCGCGGGAAATGCCGTGGATCGGCGAGGACCCGGTCCTCGACCCGGCCAACACCGTCGTCGTCGGCGCAGGCCCGGGACGCGGCGGCGTCGACTTCCTCGCCGATCGGGAACTCACCAGGCGATACGGCCCCTCCCGCGCTCACTGACCGCCCATGACCACCGCCCCCCTGGAATCGATCATCTGGGGCGTGTGCCGCCGACGCCTACCCTGCCGCGCGACGGGCGGCGTCCGCAGAACACGCCCTGGCGCCGGATCCCACCCTGAACACCGCGCCCACCGGAGCGGAGACGACTGAACACGGCGTCACCCGTCGGGCCGGATTCTCGGACAGGCGCCGACCAGTGACCGGTCGGCCCAGTTCAGGACGGAAGCATGTTCCCTGCCTCCATGTCCACACCACCGCGGGGACAGGGGTGCCTCACCTCTCGGACAGTTGTTCGGTGGGAGGGACCTCGATAGATTCCGCCGGTATCCGGCCCCGCACGGGTCCGGAATCCCACGGAAGGGGTCCACCCCATGAAGAGAGTCGCCTACCGCATCGCCGCCAAGCTCGGCCTCGTGGACGGCCAGCGGCTGACCGCCCCCTACATCTACTACTAGATCCGGCGCCGGGGACCATCACGCGTCGGTCCCGGTGAGAAGGGACCACCCCGTGAAGGGGGTCGCCCACCGCATCGCCGTCAAGCTCCGCCTCATCGACGGCAGGCGGTTGGCCGCCCCCTACGACTACTCTCCCCCCGGTTCCCAGGACTCCCCGCCCCGTGCCGTGACCACGGTGCGGGGCCTCCCCTTGGAGGGATCGCACGACGTGACGGCCTCCCCGACCGCTCCGGGGCGCACTCCCCCGGGCCCGCACGACGGGCGCGGCACCGCCAACGTCGCCGACTACGCCCTCGACCCCCTGGGCTTCCTCACCCGCGCCGCACGCGAGCACGGCGACGTGGTCGCGCTCACTCCCGCCAACGTCCTGCTCGCCCACCCCGACGCCATCGGCCGCGTCCTCGTCGATCGGGGCGAGACGGTCGTCAAACTCCGGCCGGGTGTCCGTCGCCGGGGCGGGACGGGCTTCCCGCTCGCCACGATGAACAGCGAGGGCGCCGACTGGGAGCGCAAGCGTGCCCGGTTGCGGCCCGCCTTCCGCAGCGGGCGGCTGACCGGTCTGGAGGAGGCGGCACGAGAGGCGGTCGCGCGCCTGGTCGACACCTGGCACGACGGTCAGGAGATCGACGTGCACGAGGCGATGTCCAACCTGGCCATGCGGGTGGGTGCCGAGCACATCGCCGGGCGCGCGCTGGGATCGCGCGGGCGGGCCCTGTCCGACGCGGTGGGCGCGATCATGCGGCTGACCTCGGCTCCGCGCCTGCCCGGATGGGTGCCGACCCCCGTCAACCTGGAGCTGCGCCGTTCGCTGCGGGCTCTGGACCGGGTGCTGGCGGACCTGGTCGACGAGCACCGTCCCGACGGCGGGACCACGGCGCTGGGCCGGTTGCTGGAGACCGTTCCACCGCCGCCGTTCACGGAGGTGCGGGACGAGCTGGCGACGCTGCTGATGTCGGGATACGAGACCACGGCCGACGCCCTGACCTGGCTGTTCTTCGCCCTGGGCGAGGATGCCGAGGCGGACGGGCGGGTGGCCGAGGGCGGGCGCCCCGGCGGAGAGGGGACGGACTTCGCCGGGGCGGCCGCCAAGGAGGCCATGCGACTGTACCCGCCCGCGTGGGTGATCAGCCGGGAGACCGTACGCCCGTTCGAGGTGGGCGGGTACGTGCTGCCCGCCGGGACGGTGCTGGGTCTCAGCCAGTGGGTGACCCACCGGGACGAACGGTGGTTCGCCGAGCCCGCGTCCTTCCGGCCGCGTCGGTGGCTGGACGGTGGCGGCCCCGCCCACCGCTACGCGTTCTTCCCGTTCGGCGGGGGTCAGCGCGGCTGTGTCGGGGCCGCCATGGCCCTGCGCGAGATCGAGGTGATCGCCTCGGCGTTGCGGGCGCGCGTGCGGTTGGAACTGCTCGCGCCCGAGCGGGTCCGTCCCCGTCCGGCGCTCGCGCTCCAGCCGGTGGGCGTGCGTGCGGTCGTGCGCCGGGAGCGCCCGGTTCCGGCGCCGTGAACGCGTCCGGACGGGTGGGCACCGAAGGTCGCCCACCCGTTGACCCGACCCGTCGCGCGGGTCAGGGCGAGGAGCCGAGCCGCGACCTGACCCGTGCGATCCGGGAGCGCACCAGCAGGTGCCCTCGCGCGCTCCACGCCAGCAGCCCGGCCAGCAGGACCACGTGGTACAGCGTCTCGCCGTCCCACTGGTCGGCGAGGACGGCCCTGCCCAGGACCGCTCCGAGGATGCAGAGCACACCGAACGTGACCATCAGGCCGATGTCCTGGGACCGGCGCAGCAGACGCAACCGCGCCTGGTCGGCGGCCTGGGGGGTCAGCTCCCCCGCGCGCTGACGTTCATCGAGCGCGGCCCCGGCCCGCTCGGCCCTTCGGGCCAGGAACACGGTCCCCAGGCCGACGGTCACCCCGCCGACGATGACCAGGTTGAACACGCGAGCACCCCCACATCCGAGCGGAACCGCCATCGAACGGCCCGCCACTCACTCTGCCTTCACCGCGCTGACCAGGAAGAACGGGATCGCGACGAACAGCCGCCCGCGCTGGGCCCGGTCCCGCTGGTCGGCCGTCCACTCCTCGGCCCGCTCCTCGCCGACGGCTCCGGCGGTCACCGCGGCCCGCGCCATACCCAGCAGCATGCCCAGGACCTCGTCGTCGGTGAAGGTCAGGACACGGCCCTCGACACGGACCCGCTCGAACCCCGCGTCCAGCAGCAGGGCTCGCTCACTCCGCGGTGCGCGCGGGGCGGGCAGGCCGTCAGCGGTGGCGCGGACGATCGCGCGCGTGGTGTCGGGGTGGTCGGAGTCGACGATGTAGGCGTCCCAGTCCTGTCCCGCCAGGACCAGGCGACCGCCCGGCGCCAGGACACGGTGGGCCTCGGCCAGGGCGCGGGGCGTGTCGTCGAGCACGTGGTAGACCTTCTCCGCCCGGTAACCGTTCAGGGCTCCGTCGGGGAAGGGCAGATCGTAGGCCCCGGCCTCGCGCAGGTCCAGGTCGGGACGGCGGGCGCGGGCGTGGGAGAGCATGCGCGGGTCCGGGTCGATCCCGACCGCCGCCGCCCCGGCGTCGGCGAGTTCGGCGACCGCGAGGCCGGAGCCGCACCCGACGTCGACCACGGCGTCGCCGTGAGCGGGGGCGAGCAGTTCCCTGATCCGAGCGCGCAGGGACCGGGCCTCGGGCCGCTGGTCGAAGAGGTCGAGGCGGGCGATGAGCCGGTCGGTGGCCTCGGTGGAATCGGAGACGGGGTCGGCGTCGACGGTGTCCGCGTCACCGTCGGGGGCTGAGGGGTTGGTGGCCATGGCCCATTGTGCGGACACCCGTGACACACGTGTCAACACCGGTCCGGAGAACGCGGCCGGGCCCGGCCACCGACCGTGCGGTGACCGGGCCCACCCGTCGCCCGCCATCGCGCGGGGCGGGCGCTACGCGCAGGGGCCGCGCCACCACCCCCAAACGACGCCTACGGCGCACGAACCCTTACCCGACGCGCGTCGTCGCCTCCGGCGGGGTGGACGCTACCTGCCGACGTCACGGCCGCGGGGGTGCCAGATGCACACCACCGACGGGCGCGGGAACTCACGGTCGGGCCAGGTGCTGGTGGGCGCCTCCAGCGTGCCGCCGTCACCGGGGTGCTGCGGCGCCAGGAAGACGGTCTTGTTGTCCGGGGTGACGAACGGGCCGCAGGCCTCGGCGTCCACGGGGACGGTCGCGAAGGTCTTGAGCTCGCCGCGGAAGCGGCCCTCGACCGGCACCACGTGCAGGGCGTCGTTGTAGCCCAGGCTGCCCGGCTGGCCGTCCGTGGAGATCCACAGGTTGCCCCGGGCGTCGAAGGTGAGGTTGTCGGGGGCCGAGATCGGCATCACCTTGGACTTGTCGAAGCCCGCGAAGTAGGTGTCGTCGTCCTCGGGGTCGCCGCAGATGATGGGCACGTTCCAGGTGAAGGAGGTCGCGGCGGCGTCGCTGTCGGCCTCGATGATCTCCAGGATGTGCCCGTAGCGGTTGGGGCCGCGCGGGTTGGGCTCGTCGACCTGGCCGGGCTCGCGGGCGGAGTTGTTGGTCAGGGCGCAATAGACCTTGCCGGTGACCGGGCTGGCCTCGAAGTCCTCGGGGCGGTCCATCTTGGTCGCGCCCGCGGCGTCGGCGGCCAGACGGGTGTACACGAGCACCTCGGCGACGCTGAACCCGTCGACGAAGCTCTCCGTGGCGGTGCACAGCGCGATCCACTCGCCGGTGCCGTCGAAGGCGCCGTCGGAGGGCAGCTCACCGGAGTTGTCGATCTCCTCGGCGGGGCTGTTGCCCTCCAGGCGGGCCACGTAGAGCGTGCCCGAGTCGAGCAGGGACAGGTTGTGGCGCCGCGAGCCCTCGATGTAACGGCCGTCGCTGACGAACTTGTACATGTAGTCGAAGCGCTCGTCGTCGCCCATGTACACGGCGACGCGGCCGTCCTCGGTCAGGCGGGTGTTGGCGCCCTCGTGCTTGAAACGGCCGAGCATCGTGCGCTTGACCGGCGCGGCCTGCGGGTCGAGCGGGTCGATCTCGACGACGTAGCCGAAGCGGTTGGCCTCGTTGGGGTGCTTGGACAGGTCGAAGCGCTCGTCGACCCGGTCCCAACGGCGTCTCGGCAGGCGGGTGGACAGCCCGTAGCGGTTGGTCTCGGGGGTGCCGGGGGCGGAGCCGAAGTACTGGTTGAAGTTCTCCTCGGCGCTGAGGAAGGTGCCCCATGGGGTCATGCCGCCCGAGCAGTTGTTGAGCATGCCGAGGACCTCGGTGCCCTCCGGGTCGGCGGCGGTGCGCAGCAGCTCGTGGCCGGCCGCC
>NZ_ANBC01000746.1 GCF_000341125.1 Nocardiopsis lucentensis DSM 44048
GCGCTCGATCTCGACCAGCGAGCCGCCGTGCGCGGCCATGGCGGTGCGGATCTGCTCCGGGTCGGCCTCGTCGCCGCCGGGGTACCCGGCGAACATGAGGTCCTCGTTGGTGTACTCGTGGTTCACCCACAGCAGGGCGCGGTCGTCATCGAGCTGGTGGAAGCCGACGTAGTCGCAGTTGTAGCCGAACTGCCGCGCCTGGGCCTCGGCGGTCTGGTTGTCGAGGTCGAACTCAGGCGCGCCGGGCAGGACCGGCTCGCCCCAGCGGATGATGACGTGCTGGTCGTAGCCCTTGGGGACGGTGACCTGGTCGTCGTTGTTGGGCAGCACGCTGTGGAACGTGGCGCGGGGGTTGGGCTTGGGGCGGTTCGGACCGCGGTCGGCGAAGGCCGGGCTCAGTGCGGCGAAGCCGAGCGCGCCGGCGCCGGCGGTGACGGCGCTCGTGCGCAGCGCCGAGCGCCGGGAGACCACCTTCTGGAAGATGTCGCCGAAGTAGGCGTTGTCGCTGGTGTTGGGGGCGGGGTGGAAGCAGGCGTCACCACAGCGCAGTCTGCACGTGGCGCGGGAACGCCCGCCTCCGACCTGGCCGATCAAGGGCAGCGAGCGGCGGTGGGGCGCGGACTCGGACACACGTTCTCCTCGGGATCGTGACTACCCCTCCGCGCCCCTCCGGGCGGGGAACCGGACGAAGGCGCGAAGGACGAAGCTGGTCAACCGGTGTATGGAGGCACCGGCCGGTCTCGACCCTGGCCGAGGTTTCACACACATCGGTGAAACCGGGGTGAACGCCCCTACAACTCCGTCGCATCCCTGGGGTGGCGTGGCCCCCGGTCACCCTGGGCACACATGATCGACACCGAACGTGATCATGGCGTACCGGAGCGTCCCGCGCCAGACCCCCTTCCTCGTGTCGGCGCGGATCGGCCACAGCGGACGGCCTCCGCCCGAGCCGCGCC
This sequence comes from Nocardiopsis lucentensis DSM 44048, assembly GCF_000341125.1. Taxonomy (GTDB): domain Bacteria; phylum Actinomycetota; class Actinomycetes; order Streptosporangiales; family Streptosporangiaceae; genus Nocardiopsis; species Nocardiopsis lucentensis. Next base: position 957 of record NZ_ANBC01000746.1, read on the forward strand.
CTCCGCGGCCGGGGACCTCAGCCGGACGGGACGGCGCGGGCCGCCTCCAGGGCGGTGGCGATGCCCCTCGCCAGGAACGGAATCCGGTCCGCCGGGAGCCCCGCGACGTTGACGCGCCCCGAGTTCGTGCCGTAGATACCCGACCGCCTGCGCATTTCGCCCATCTGTTCGGGCGTGAGCGAGAGCATCGAGAACATGCCCTTCTGTCGTGCCAGCGCCGCCGCCTGCCCGGCGTGGCCGAGTGCGCGCAGACGGGCGGCCAGCTCCGCCCGGTTGGCCGTGATGTGCTCACGCATGGCGTCGAGTTCGGCCCGCCACACGGCCCGTAGCCGCTCCCCCTCCAGGATGGTGGTGACGACGGCGGCGCCGTGCTCGGGCGGCATCGAGTACAGCGTCCGCGCGGCGTTCTGCAGTGCCGTCTCGACGTGCCCCAGCGCCCGCCGCGACGACCCCAGGACGATCGCGCACCCGGTGCGGTCGCTGTAGAGGCCGAAATTCTTGGAGCAACTGGCGGCGATCAGCACCTCGGGGAGCCGTTCGGACAGCATCCGTGTGGCCCGCAGGTCGGCTTCGAGGCCGTCGCCGAGCCCGTGGTAGGCCAGGTCGACGAAGGGGACCCAGCCGTTCGCCGCGGCGAGCCCGGCCAGTTCCTCCCACTCCTCGACGGAGGGGTCGACCCCCGTGGGGTTGTGGCAGCAGCCCTGGAGGAGGACGACGTCGTGACGGCGCGCGGCGCGCAGGTCGTCGAGCATGCCGGCGGCGCCCGGGAGCCCCGCGGAGGCGGGTCGGCCATAGGTTCGGACCTGGAGGCCGGCGCCCTCCAGGATGGGGCGGTGGTTGACGTAGGCGGGGTCGCTGATCCACACCGTGGCGCCCGGGCGGGTCTGGCGTACCAGGTCGGCCAGCAGGCGCAGGGCTCCGGTGCCCGCCACGGTCTGGACGGCCGTCGCCCGCTCGGTCAGGGCCCGGGCGCCCAGCACCATGGACAGCATGGCCCGGTTGAAGGAGGCGTTGCCCGAGAGCCCGCGGTACTCCTTGGAGACGGAGCGTTCCGCCAGGCGCACCTCGGCCTTTCTGACCGCTTCCATGACGGGGGTGGCCCCGGTGCGGTCACGGTAGACGCCGAGGACGAGGTTCAGCCGGTCGGGCCTGGTGTCGGCGGCGAACTCGGCCTCCAGGTCGAACAGGGGGTCGGCGGGCGGGGAGGGGAGAAGCTCAAGCATCGGCGGCAGCCTTGGGTCGGGGACGTCGGTTGGCGAGCACGACACCGGTGGCGATGAGGGGAACGCCGACCAGGACGGACAGGGTCGGGGACTCGTCCAGCAGGGGAATGGCGAGCAGGACGACGACGACCGGACTGAGGCTGCCGACGACCGAACTGGTCTCCGGTCCCAGCCGGCGGATGGCGAACGCGTAGAGCAGGCCGGCGCACAGGCCGACCCCCAGGCCCTGGACGACGAGGAACAGCGCGAGGTCGGCGACGGCCGCCCGGGCCAGGCCGGTCGGCAGGACCCCGGTCAGGGCCAGCAGCCCGACGACGGCGAAGGAGGGCAGGCACAGCAGCCCGATGGACCCGACGGGGTCGAGGTCCACCTCCCGCAGCCCCACGGTGTACAGGGCCCACAGCCCGCTGGCCACGAGCAGTGTCCCCGACCCGAGCAGGACGTCGGCGTCCAGCTCCGCGGTGTGGCGCCAGACCAGAGCCGCGGCTCCGGCCACGATCAGCGCCAACCCGACCGGCTGCGTGCCGCGCGGTGCGCTCCCGCCGCCCGCGACCATGAGCGCGGAGACGAACAGGGGGACCATCCCGGGGACGATCGCCCCGACGAACGCGGCCGAGGTGAGCGAACCGCCGTACATCGCCGCGAGGAAGAACGGCACCCCCGCGCCGCAGATGATCTTGGCCGCCGGGCCGGGCCGCACGGCGGCCAGGCGGTGTCTGCGCCGCCACAGGGCGGGGGCCAGGACCACGAGGGGGACGCCGAAGCGCAGCAGGGCCGCGTCCGCGGGCGACAGCGTGGAGTCGCCCAGGGCGCGGGCGCTCAGGGCGAACCCCGCCCAGATGGTCACGGTGAGCAGCAGCGCCAGCATGCCCACGGCCCGCGAGGAGAGCCCCCCGCGCCAGCCCGCGCGGGACGCGGGGGAGCGTGTCCGCGCTCCCGGCGTCCGCGCCGTACCCGTCACCGCCACCGACGTTTCCTCCCGCTCGGACCCGTGCGGGCGAAACCGACGTCCGCCCTCCCGATGAAGGCAACGCTAGAGCTTTTGGCGAGGCAGCCGATTGCCACTTCTGCCCGTCGGACCTAGCCTTTGGGGCAGAATCTGCCAAGGAGTGACGATGGACGCTGTGGATCTCCAGATCATCCACGAGCTGCAGGCGGACGGGCGGCTGTCCAACCAGGACCTGGCCGACCGGGTCGGGCTCTCCCCCTCACCCTGCCTGCGCCGGGTACGCCGCCTGGAGGAGTCGGGACTGATCAGCGGTTACACGGCGATGGTGGACCAGGTCGCCTTCGGCCTGCCGATCACCGTCTTCGTGCGGATCCGCCTGGAGCGCCACACGGCCGAGGCCGTCAGCGTGTTCGAGGAGCACGTCGGTCTCATCGAGCACATCCAGGACTGTTACCTGATGGCGGGCAGCAGCGACTACCTGCTCAGGGTCGTCATCGAGAGCCTGGAGGAGTACGAGGTCCTCGTGCGCACACGGATCCACGCCATTCCCGGCATCGCGTCGATCGAATCCAGTTTCGCCTTCGGCAGCGTCAAGCGGTCCAAGGTCTACCCGTCCCCGAGCACGTCGCGCCCGAGTGCCCGCGGGCGCTGAACGGACCGCCGCGGCGCCCCTCCCCTCCGGCCGTCGCGGACCGGTTTTTGGAATGGTCGCCCGAGGGGGTGTCGTTCGGGCGCCGGCAGGGTTCTGCACGACGAGTCGAGCCGCGAGCGAGGAACGAGCGGCAGGCGAAGAAGGAAGAACCGCGCCGGGGACGTCCGTCCAGGGCGGTGGTGGGCGACGGGCGGGCGGCGTCCCTCCCTTCCGGCGCCCCTCTTCGACGGTCCGGGGAGGCCCCCGTCTAGGACGCGCTCCCGCTGCGCCCCACGGGAACGACCATCGGGCCACCGGTCACCGGGTCCTCCACGACCACGGCCTCCAGGCCGAAGGCCTCCGCCAGCAGCCGCGGGGTCAACACGTCGGCCGGCGGGC
>NZ_ANBC01000747.1 GCF_000341125.1 Nocardiopsis lucentensis DSM 44048
CCGAGCCGTCGCGCATCGCGATGATCGTGTCGGCGTAGCGGGCGGCCAGGTTGAGGTCGTGCAGCACCATGACGATCGTCCGCCCGCCCTGCTGGTGCAGGTCTCGGACCAGGTCCAGGACGTCGACCTGGTGCACGAGGTCCAGGAAGGTGGTGGGCTCGTCCAGCAGCAGCAGGTCGGTGCCCTGGGCCAGCACCATCGAGATCCACGCCCGCTGCCGCTGACCGCCGGACAACTCGTCCAGGGGTGTGTCGGCCAACTCCAGCAGACCCGTCTGGGCGAGCGCGTCGGCCACGGCGGTGTGGTCGTCCCCCGACCACTGGCGGTACCAGCGCTGCGCGGGGTGGCGGCCGCGGGCGACGAGGTCGGCCACGGTGAGCCCCTCGGGGGCGTTCGGCTGCTGGGGCAGGATGCCCAGTACCCGGGCGACCTCCCGGGTGGGGGCGCGGTGGATGTCGCGCCCGTCCAGTTCGACCACGCCCGAGCGTGGGCGCATGAGTCGTCCCAGGGCGCGCAGCATCGTGGACTTGCCGCAGCCGTTGGGGCCGATGACGCAGGTGATGGTGCCCTCGACGATGTCGGCGTCCAGGCCGTCGACGATGGTGCGGTCGTCGTAGGCGAGGGTGAGTCCGCGGGCGGTCAGCCGGGGGCGGGCGCCGGCGGGGGAGGCGGCCGGTGCGTCGACGTGTGCGGTGTTGCCGTGTGTCGTGGTCAAGCCTGGGCCTTTCGGTTTCCACGGACGAGGAGGTAGATGAGGTAGAGGGCGCCCAGGCTGCCGGTGACCACGCCCACGGGGAGCTGGATGGTCTCGAACAGGTTCCGGGCGATGAGGTCTGCCCCGCAGACGAGTCCGGCCCCGACCAGGGCGGACAGCAGGACCGGCGGGCGGGGGGCGCGGGCCAGCCG
>NZ_ANBC01000748.1 GCF_000341125.1 Nocardiopsis lucentensis DSM 44048
CACGAAGAGGATCGGTCCGGCGGCCGAGGTGCCGAAGGCGGCGAGCAGCACGGCCAGGACGAGCAGGCCTGCGCGGCCCCGCTCCACGCGCACGCCCAGCCCCCGGGCGATGTCGTCGCCGTAGGACAGGGCGTCCATGGTGCGGGCCATGATCAGCGCGGCGGGCAGGCACAACAGCAGGGCGATGGCCACGGGGACCGCGTTCGGCCAGGTGCGCATGGTGAGGCTGCCCGCGATCCACACCATGGCGCGGCCGCTGTCGGTGACCTCGCCCAGGGTGAGCATCCACAGTGTGACGTTCATCAGCACGGCGGACACGCCCACGCCGACCAGGAGCAGCCGGTAACCGTCGATGCCCGCGCGCCAGGCCAGGCCGTAGCAGAGGACTCCGGCCAGGAGTCCGCCCGCCAGGGCGACGGCCGGGACGCCGATGTCGGCGAGGGGGCCGCTGACGATGCCGTAGCTGCCGCCGAAGGCCATGACCGCGACCACCCCGGCGCTGGCGCCGTGGGTGACGCCGAGCAGGTCGGGACTGGCCAGGGGGTTGCGCATGATGGTCTGTGTGATGGCTCCGGCGGCGGCCAGGGCGGCCCCGGCCAGCAGGCCGACCACGACACGGGGCATGCGCACCCGCCAGATGGTGAAGTACTGGTCGCTGCTGGTGCCGACGATGTTGGCCCACACCTGCGCGGCGGTGACCTCGGTCTCCCCTATGGCGAGGTTGAGGGTGACCAGGACGAGGATGGCCCCGCAGGTCAGAAGGGACGCGATGACCAGGCGGGGGCGTAGTGGGAGGGAGACCGGGCCCATCCGCAGAGCGCGCACGGGGCGCGGGAGCGCGGGTGTCCGGGTACGGGGGGCGGCGGGGGAGGTCGTGGAACTCATAGGGCGAGAAGTTTCCTGCGTCGGACGACGTAGATGAAGAAGGGGGCGCCCAGGATGGCGAGCACCACCCCGACCTGGAGTTCCCCGGGAGGGGCCAGGAAGCGGCCGAGGACGTCGGCGGCCATGAGCAGGATGGCGCCGAGCAGTCCGGAGTAGGGCAGCAACCAGCGGTGGTCCGAGCCGACCATGGCGCGGGCCAGGTGCGGGACGATGAGCCCGACGAAGGCGATCGGTCCGCAGGCGGCCACGGTCACGCCGGTGAGCAGCGTGATGGCGAGCAGCCCGGTGGCCCTGGCCCATCCGATCCGGAAGCCCAGGGCGCGGGCGGTGTCGTCGCCCAGCGCCAGGGCGTTGAGCGCGCGGGTGTTGGCCAGGGCCAGGACGACGCCGACGACCACGAAGGGGAGCATCTGGCCGATGACCGAGGGGTCGCGGCCGGTGAGGGAGCCCACGCGCCAGAAGCGGAAGTTGTCCATGGTGTCCTGGTCGAGCAGGACGATCCCCGAGACCAGCGAGTACATCAGCCAACTGACCGCGGTTCCGGCCAGGGCCAGGGTGATGGGTGTGGGACCGCGGCCGGGCACCGAGCCGATGAGGTAGACGACCACGGCCGCCGCTCCGGCGCCGACGAACGCCAGCCAGGCCTGGGTGCGCAGGTCGTCGATGGCGAGGAAGTGGATCCCCAGGACCACCACGAAGGCGGCGCCGAAGGTGACGCCGAGGATGCTCGGGTCACCCAGGGGGTTGCGTGTGTGCCCCTGCATGAGGGCGCCGCCCAGGCCGAGGCTGAGTCCGGCGAGCAGGCCGAGCGCGGTGCGCGGCAGGCGGATCTCGTTGACGATGATGTTGGCCTCGTCGCTGGCCGCGTGGGACAACGCCTGCCAGACGGTGGCGGGGTCGAGCATGCGCGCGCCGAACAGGACACTGCTCAACGCCGCCAGCCCGAGCAGGACCGCCAGAAGGCCCAGGCCGGCGATCCTGCGGGCGCGGCGGGGGGCGATCAGTCCCGTGGGCGGGGGGTCGTCGGCGCCGGGCGCGAAGCCGTTCTCGGGCGTGGTGACGGGGCCGGCGGTCGCGGCCCCGGGGGTGTCACTCACCCACTGCTCCCCTCATGACGAGAGCCAGGTAAACCTAACTTAGGTTTGCCTAGCCATATGGTGATGATCTAAGTTTGCCACGTCCCGGCCTGGGACGACACATCGTCGGCGACAGTGCTCCCCCGTTCGGCACGGTCGCGAGGACGAGTACCGACCCCGATTGCGAGTTGCCTCATGACATCCTCCTCCCTCCTTCGCCGCAGGGGCCTTCCCGCCGTGGCCGTCGCCGCGGCCGTCGGCCTGCTCACCGCGTGCGGGGCCGCCGGGCC
>NZ_ANBC01000749.1 GCF_000341125.1 Nocardiopsis lucentensis DSM 44048
AGGGCGGCTCCGCCGAGGGCTTCCCCCGGACCGTCGAGCACGCCATGGGCGAGACCGAGATCCCGGCCGCCCCCGAGCGGGTCCTGCCCCTCGACTCGACCTACGTGGACGCCACGCTGGCCCTGGGCGGCAACGTCGTCGGTTTCACGACCTTCGCCGAGGACGTGGACGCCCTGCCGGACTACCTGGTGGAGAGCGACTGGAACACGGGCACCTACGACGAGGCCGTCCCGGTCGGTCTGCTGTGGGACATCAGCCCCGAGCTGGTCGCCGGCACCGAGCCGAACCTGATCCTGTCCGCCGAGGTGCGTCACGGCGACGGCTACGACCAGCTCGGCGAGGTCGCCCCCACCGTCATGTCCGAGACCACCGGCGCGACGTGGAAGGACAACCTGCGCCTGACCGCCGAGTCGCTGGGCGCGGAGGACGAGGCCGAGGCCCTCATCACGGAGTACGAGGAGCGGGCCGCCGCGATCGGCGAGGCGATCGCCGAGGCCGAGGGCGGCGAGGCGCCCACCGTCTCCATCGTGCGGTTCGCCGGTGACGCCGATGGTGTGCGCCTGTACACGCGCAACTCCTACATCGGTGTGATCCTGGACGACATGGGCCTGCCGTCGGGTGAGGGCACCTCCACCGGGGCCGAGGACATCGTCACCTACCACAGCCAGGAGCGCCTGCTCGACCTGGACGCCGACCGCATCTTCGTGGCCGCCTACGACGACGGCGGCCAGGACGGCGTCAGCGAGCAGCGCGACGAGTACACCAACAGCCCCCTGTGGGGCGAGCTGGAGGGCGAGAAGACCGAGGTCGACGACGCCCACTGGATCTCCGGCGTCGGCCTGATCGCCGCCCACGCGGTGCTCGACGACATGGCCGAGACCTTCGGGGTCGCCCCGCAGCGCTAGACGCTGTGCTTGTTCCGGGCCTCCGCCTCACCTCTCGGCCCGCCCTCCCCCGCCGTCGCCCACACGGCGCCGCGCGTGGTGGGTGGGCCACCACCTTCGACGGACGCCCAGCGGCGCGGTAGCCGACCGTGTTCGCACCCACCAGACGAGACCGCCAGGGGCCCGTCCGCCCAACGACGAACGGGCCCCTCCGTCGTGTCGGGCCCCGGACACCCCGCGTGTCCGGGGCGCCCCACCCCACCGGAAGGATCCGCCGTGGAACCGCCCCGTTCCTTCGAGAACGCCCCCGCACTGCCCGTCGACCGGATCCCCGAGCGGGTGCGCGAGGCCGCCCGCGCGCTCGCCGCCTCCCCCGGCTCCGGATACGTCTACGACCCCTCCCTGGCCGCCGACCGGGCCCGGACGCTGCGTGCCGCGCTGCCCGACTGGGCCCGGGTGTACTTCGCCGCCAAGTCCAACGGCTTCACCCCCGTCCTCGCCCGCCTGGCCGAGGCGGTGGACGGCTTCGAGGCCGCCTCCCTGCACGAGGCGCACGCCTGTCTCGCCGCGTTGGAGGAGCGCCGCGGCGGCCCGCGGTCGGGACGGATCGCGGTGAGCGGCCCCGGCAAGACCCCCGAACTGCTGTCGGGTCTGGCGTGGCTGCGCGCCCGGGAGGGCGCGGACGTCGTCGTCAACGCGGAGAGCGAGCTGGAGCTGCACCGGATCTCGGCGGCGGCGCGCGAGGCGGGCACGGTCCTGCCGGTGACGCTGCGGGTGAACCCCGAGCGGGTGCCGGTGAGCGGCGCCCTGGTCATGGGCGGCACCCCCGGACCCTTCGGCGTGCCCGAACCGATGGTGCCCTCGGCGCTGCGCGCGGCCGCCCTGCTGCCCGGTCTGGACCTGGTGGGTTTCCACGTGCACGCGGTCAGCGGCAACACCGACGCCGTCGCGCACGCCGCCTACGTGCGCTGGTGCCTGGAGTGGGCGCGCTCGACCGCGCGCGCCCACGACGTGGACCTGCGGGTCGTGGACGTGGGCGGGGGGCTGGGGGTGCCCTTCGAGGAGGGTGACGCCTCCTTCGACCTGGAGGCCTTCGGCGCAGCGCTCGCGGAGCTGGACGACCCGGGTGTGGAGGTCGTGTTCGAGCCGGGGAGGTGGATCGCGGCGCCGACCGGCTGGTACGTGGCCCGCGTGACGGACGTGAAGTCCTCCTACGGCGACCACTTCGCGGTGGTGCGCGGTGGGATCAACCACTTCCAGCTGCCGACGTCGTGGGAGATCCGGCACAACTTCGCGGTCCTGCCCGGACACACCTGGCCCGCGGCGCTGCCCCGTCCGGGGGTGACCGACGCCGCGGTGACCGTCTCCGGTGAGCTGTGCACGCCCGAGGACGTCCTGGCGCGGGACGTGCGCGTGGAGTCCGTGCGCGCCGGTGACGTGCTGGTCTTCCCGAACGCTGGCGCCTACGGGCACGAGTTCGCGATGCCCGCCTTCCTGGCGCACCCGGGGGCGCCGCGCGTGACCGTCACCACACGCGAGGCGCCGGCCACGGCTGTGGCGCGGGACACCCCTCACCCCACACCCTTGACATGATTAGGTTAGCCTGCCCTAATTAACATGCTGGTCATCCGGCTTGCGGTCCCCCAACCCGCATACCCACCGACCCCGTCCCCACACAGGAGCCCACCATGGCCGCCCCGGCCCCCACCGCCACCCAGCTCGACCTGCGCAACCTCACCGGCGCCGACGTCATGACCGACCCCACCCCCTGGGTCTCGGCCTACGAGGAGGTCTACGCCCACGCCCTGCACCTGCCCGACCACAACGACCCGCCCTTCGGCGAGCGCCTGGCCTTCAGCGCGGCCCGCCCCGGTTTCCGGATGACCGCCGGATACCAGGACGGTGAACTGGTCGGGTTCGTCTACGGGTACACCCTGCCGACCACCACCGGCTGGTGGGACGGGTTCACCCCGGCTCCCGGCGTGGACGCCGAGGACATGACCCGCGAGCGGCCCGGTCGCACCCTGGCCGTGTGCGAGGGCCTGGTGCGCGCCCCCTTCCGCAACACCAGACTGGCCGTGCACGCCATGCCGATGTTCCTGTCCGGTCGGCCCGAGGAGCGGGCCGCCTCACTGGTCGCCGAGAGCAACACGCACGCGCTGAACATCTCCCTGCGCAACGGCTGGCGGCACGTGGGCGACCTGGCCCCGCACGACGGCTGGAGACGCCACCACTGCCTGATCATGCCGCTCGGCGGCTGACCCGGCGCCGTTCCACGTGGGTCGCGCCCGGTCGGCCCCGCTCCCGTCCGGGCGCAACCGCCCCTCCGGAGCCCACGGGGTGCGG
>NZ_ANBC01000750.1 GCF_000341125.1 Nocardiopsis lucentensis DSM 44048
CCAGGTCGCCGCGATGGTCGCCGACGCGCTGGACACCGTCCAGCCCGACGGCCCCGACCGCTCCGCCGAGGTGCTCCACCGCCTCACCACCGCCCTCGCCGCGGGCGCCGCCGACCCGGCCCACCCCCACTGCGCGGCCCACCTGCACTGCCCCCCGCTGGCGGTCGCCGTGGCGGCCGACACCGTCGCCTCGATCCTCAACCAGTCCCTGGACTCCTGGGACCAGGCACCGGCCGCCACCGCCATGGAGACCCGGATCATCGCGGAGCTGGCCGACCTCGCCGGGTACGACGGTCAGCGGGCCGGCGGCGTGGTCACCTCCGGCGGCACCGAGTCCAACCTGACCGCGCTGCTGCTGGCCCGCGACCACGCGCTGGCCGCCCACTCCGACATCGACCCCACCCGGACCGGCGTCGCCGCGGCCGCCGACGGGGCCCGCCCCCGCATCCTGTGCGGGGAGGTCGCGCACTTCTCCGTCCAGCGCGCCGCGGCCCTGCTCGGTCTGGGCGAGGAGGCGGTCATCACCGTCGCCGTGGACTCCGAGCACCGGATGCGCCCCGAAGCCCTGCGCAGGACCCTGCACCAGGTGCGCGAGAACGGCGACGTACCCGTCGCGGTCGTGGCCACGGCGGGCACGACCGACCTGGGCGGCATCGACCCGCTGGCCGCCGTCGCGCACATCGCCGCCGAGTACGGCGTGTGGCTGCACGTGGACGCCGCCTACGGCGGGGGTCTGCTCTTCTCCGACCGGCTGCGCGGCCTCCTGGACGGCCTCAGCCGCGCCGACTCGGTCAGCCTGGACCTGCACAAGCTCGGCTGGCAG
>NZ_ANBC01000751.1 GCF_000341125.1 Nocardiopsis lucentensis DSM 44048
CCTCGTTCGCGCCGCTGTCGCGGTCGGTGTCCTACCTGAACCCGACCGATGACGAGGAGGCGGGCTACCCCAGCCTGCTCGGCTACTCACTGCGCACCACCCGGCGCGCGGACGTGTTCAAGATCGCCGTCACCCTGCGCGCTCTCGGCCGGAAGGGCCTGGGCCGCATGGTGGACGCCTGCCGCGCCCTGGCGCTGGACGCCAGCGCCCAGGTGGTCGCCTCCCCGAAGCTGACCCTGGCCGCGGCCCCCTCACTGACCACGGTCGTCTTCCGCTACGACGCGGCCTCCGACACCGACCTGGTCAACGCGCGCCTGCGCCGCCGCCTCCTGGAGAGCGGGCGGGCCGTGGTGGGCCGCACCCACATCGACGGACGGGTCTGGCTCAAGCTCACCCTCCTCAACCCCGACACCACCCCCGACGACATCGCCGCCCTGCTCGCCCTGATCGTCGCCGCCGGTGACGCCGAGACCGCGGCCGCCCAGAACCTGGAGGAGGCCCGATGACCGCCGCCCCGAACCCCACCGCCGGCACCGACACCGAGCGTGAGGTCCACGACCTCGTGGGCGTGGGCCTCGGCCCCTTCAACCTGGCCCTGGCCGCCCTCGCCGACGGCGTTCCCGGCCTGAGCGCCCGGTTCCTGGAGGCCCGCCCCGACTTCTCCTGGCACCCCGGCCTGCTGCTGGAGGGCGCCCGCCTCCAGGTGCCCTTCCTGGCCGACCTGGTCACCCTGGTCGACCCCACCAGCCGCTGGTCCTTCCTGTCCTACCTGCGCGAACACGACCGACTGTTCCCGTTCTACTTCTCCGAGAACTTCCACGTGCCGCGCCGCGAGTACGACGACTACTGCCGCTGGGTGGCCACCGGCCTCGACTCGTGCCGCTTCGACGCCCGCGTGCTCACGGTCCACCACGACGAGGGCGTGTTCACCGTCGAGCACGAGGACGCCTCCGGCGCCCGCCGCACCGTGCGCGGCCGCGCCCTGGTCCTGGGCATCGGCACCGAACCGGTCCTGCCCGAGGCGCTGCGCGACCTGGCGGGCGACCGCGTGTTCCACGCAGCCGAGTACCTGGACCGGGTGGGCGGCCTGGCCGGGGCCCGCGACCTGACGGTGATCGGCTCCGGGCAGTCGGGCGCCGAGGTCTTCCTCGACCTGCTGCGCTCCCCCGCGCACGCCGACACCCGGGTCAACTGGCTCACCCGCTCCCCCGGCTTCGCTCCGATGGAGTACTCCAAGCTCGGGCTGGAGCACTTCACCCCCGACTACACGCGCTACTTCCACTCGCTGCCCCAGCCCACCAGGGACCGTCTGGTGCCCTCCCAGTGGCAGCTGTACAAGGGCATCAGCGCCGACACCATCTCCGAGATCCACGACGCGCTGTACGAGCGCGGTGTCGGCGGCGCCCCGGTCGACGTGAGCCTGCGCGCCCACTGCGAACTCCTGGAGGCGCGCGAGGACGGCGGCCGGATCGCGCTCACCTTCCGCCACCGGGAGCAGGACCGGGTGTTCACCGCCCGCACCGACGGCGTGGTGGCCGCCTCCGGGTACGCCCAGCGCAGGCCGGACTTCCTGGAGCCGGTCCTCAAGCTCATCGAGACCGACGACCGCGGCCGGTTCGCGATCGACGCCGACCACCGCCTGCGCACCGACCCCGCGCTGACCGCGCCGATCCACGTGCAAAACGCCGAGCTGCACACCCACGGCGTGGGCGCCCCCGACCTGGGGCTGGGCGCGTGGCGGGGCGC
>NZ_ANBC01000752.1 GCF_000341125.1 Nocardiopsis lucentensis DSM 44048
CCTTCGGAGCACCCGACGCCTCGGGGGGCGGAGAGTGACGGCCCCCGCCTTCCGCCGTCTGTACCTGCTCGTGATCGTCCTGCACCTGGTGTCGGACGTGGCCCTGAGCCCCTTCTACCCCCAGCTCTTCGAGCGGTTGTTCGGTGTCACGGACATGTCGGCGACCGGCACCTACATCTGGGTGTGCCGGGTCACCGCCCTGGTCGCGATGCCGCTGTGGGGTGTGGTGGCGCGCCGCTTCTCCATGGCCTCGATCGTGCTGTGGGGTCTGGCGGTCTCGGCCGCGCTGGAGCTGATGATCGCCGCGGCGCCGAGCTACGCGGCCTTCACGACGCTCTCCGCGGTGCAGGTGGCGGTCACCATGTCCTTCGCCCTGGCCTACCCGGCCTTCGTGGGCAGCGGGACCGACCGGATGCGCGACGTCATGGCGCACACCTACATCATCAACGTCGGGACGGTGACCGCCACGGTCCTGGGCGCGGGGATCATGGCGCTGCCCAACCCCCGTTGGGGGATCGCCGCGTGCGCGCTGCTGTACGTGGTGCTGTTCGCGGTGTGCCGCCGCCACCTGCCGCGGGGATCGGGAGGGCCCGCCGTCCGGGACGAGCCCGCCCCGCGGACCGACGCGGACACCCGGTCGGGCGCGGCCTCCGCCGACCACGCGGCCGAGCCGA
>NZ_ANBC01000753.1 GCF_000341125.1 Nocardiopsis lucentensis DSM 44048
CCGACCATGGACGCGCCCGGCGCTGCTCCTGCCCCTGGTCGCGGTGTGCGCCGCCGTCCTGGCCGCCGAGTCGGCGCGCCTGGTGGTGCGACCGTTCTTCACCCTCTACGCCGAGGACGGCGGGATCGACCCCGCCGTGGCCGCCGCCCTGTTCCTGCTGCCGCAGCTGACCGTGCTCGCGGTCCTGCCGCTGGCCGCACGGGTCCACGCCGTACTGGGCCGGGCCCTGCTTCCGATCGCGTGCGCCGTCGCGGCGCTGGGCCTGCTCACGCAGTTCCTGGCCCCCGGACTCGCCCTGCTGGTCCTGGGCCGGGTGGTCTTCGGAGCCGGGCTCGGCCTGGGCCACGTCGCCCTGGACCTGCGGGTGTTCGCGGTCACGCGGGCGCGCGGCCCGGCCTTCGCCGCAGTGGAGACCGTGCGCGTGGGCGCCACCCTGATCAGTCCGCTGCTGGCCACGGGGCTGGCCACCGCGGGGCTCGGGCTGCCGCTGGCCGTCGGAGCCGGACTGTTCGCGGTGCTGTCCCTGCTGCTCATCGCCCTCCCCGAGGGCCTCGACGAGGAACCGTCGACCACCGCCCCCGGCGGTGGGACCGGGGCCGCCCACCCATCCCCGACCACCCACGAGACCGACCCCGCACCCGTCCCCGCGCGCGAGCCGCGATCGCGCAACCGTGAGGAAGAGGACCAGCATGTCCACTGACACCAGCCCGCTGCCCGGCGCGACCGAGGCCGACGACCACCCCGACGCGCGCGTCTGGCGCGAGGCGGGCCGCCG
>NZ_ANBC01000754.1 GCF_000341125.1 Nocardiopsis lucentensis DSM 44048
GGTCGTGCCCGTCCCGGCCGAGGGGGACGGCGACGGCGACCCCGCGTGGTCGCTGGTGGTCGACGGCGGCGTCGAGTACCGCTTCACCGCCCGCCGGGGCGGCTTCGGCTCCTGGCACGTCAACCCCGGATCCCTGACCCGGACCACCCCGGAGGGCACCACCGGGGCCTGGGACCCGACCGTGTTCGTCACCGACGCCCAGGAGACCGTGGGGCTGCCCGGCGACTCCCTGGCCGACGTCGTCCGCGATCTGCTGGCCACCCACACCGCGGACGCCCGCCTGCTGGCCGCCACCCCGGGCGCCGCCGCCCTGGCCGACCTGGCCTACGAGGACCTGGAGGGGTACCAGACCGGCCACCCGTGCATGTTCCTCAACAAGGGCAGGCTCGGTTTCTCGGCCGCCGACGTCGGCCGGTACACGCCCGAGGCGCGCGGCGCGTTCCACCTGGTGTGGATCGCCGTCCATCCGGACCTGGGCCGGTTCCAGTCCATGGCCGACACCGACCGGCGCCGCCTGGTCGAGGAGGAGCTCGACGCCGACCAGCGCGCCGAGTTCGCCGAGGCCGTGCGGGCGCGCGGCGGCGACCCGGACGCCTACCTGTGGCTGGCCGGGG
>NZ_ANBC01000755.1:0-835 GCF_000341125.1 Nocardiopsis lucentensis DSM 44048
GCCGCCGAGCTCGCCCAGGGACGGGTGGTCGAGCTCGGCCGCAGCCGCGACCGCTACCGCCCCTTCCAGTCCATCCGAACCCTGATGAACCTGGACCGGCCGCACCGGCGCAACGTCAAGGTGCCGCTGATGATCCGCAACACCCTGGTGTGGCGGGGGCTGTCGGGGACGCAGACCGCCTGCGCGCCGCACACCAGCACCTGGCTCCAGTCGCTGGTCGCGCGGGACGACTTCCTGCGCGAGGAGTGCCGTGTGGTCATGCTGGGCGAGGTCGCCTCCGCGACCGTCCCGCACCCGGTCTTCGACCGCCTCCCCCAGGCGCCCTACCGGTTCAACGAGCTGCTGGGCGCGATCTGGCGCGAGCCGGTGCACAACAGCCTGGCGGAGGGCGAGCGCGCCCGTACCATGGCGTGCCTGCTCCTGGAGGGCACCGACGGGCGCGCCGTGGTCACCGAGCTGGTGGCGCGTTCCGGCCTGGAGGCCGAGGAGTGGCTGCGGCGCTTCCTCGGGGCGCTGTTCCCGCCCGTGCTGCACTACCTGTACCGGTACGGCGCGTCGTTCACCCCGCACGGGGAGAACATCGTGCTCATCTTCGACGAGGCCGACACGCCGGTGCGCGTGGCCATGAAGGACTTCGGCTCCGACGTCGAACTGCTCCCCTTCGACCTGCCCGAGTACGCCGAGATCCCCGACCGCGTGCGCGCCATGCTGCACCGCTGGCAGCCCGGCGAGCTGGCCCACTCGGTGCTGTCGGCGATCTGCGCCGGGCACCTGCGCTACCTCGCCGACATCGTCCAGCGCCAGCTCGGTGTCCGCGAGGAGCGGCTGGGGGGGG
>NZ_ANBC01000755.1:841-7716 GCF_000341125.1 Nocardiopsis lucentensis DSM 44048
GAGCGCTTCCCCGAGCTGGCCGAGCGCTTCGCGTGGTTCGACCTGCTGGCTCCCAAGGTGGGCCGGGTCGCGCTCAACCGCGAGCAGCTCATGGGCGGCGGCTTCCACGACCGCGCCGAGCGCGACGCGGAGTTCGACGTCATGCACGGCATGGTCGACAACCCGCTCGCCCGCTGAACCACTCTCCCCGTAAGCGAGAACACCATGAACAGTCATCCCACCCCGCCCGATCCGCTGCCCGTGCCCACAGAGCTGACCCCCGACCGGTGGAACCGCGCCTGCGAACACCTGACCGCCAAGATGGTCGCGGAGCTGTGCTTCGAGTACGCCCTGCGGCCCGCCCCGGAGGGGCCCGAGGCCGAGGGACGCTGGCGGGCCGAGACCGGCGGCGGCGCGGCCTACGTCTTCACCGGACGCCGGACCGGCATGGACGCCTGGCGGGTCGAGCCCGGCAGCGTCGAGCGCCACGCACCCGACGGCTCCACCGCCCCGGCCACGCCCTTCGGTCTGCTGCGCGACCTGGGGGCCGCCGGAGTGGTCGACCCGGCGGTGGAGGCGTTCACCGTCGGCGAGCTCATGTCCACGCTCTCCTGCGACACCCGCCTGGCCGAGGACGAGGCGACCGCCGCCCACCTGGCCGACCTGGACCACGCCCACCTGGAGGGGCACCAGAGCGGACACCCGTGGATCTTCGCCAACAAGGGCCGGGTGGGCTTCTCCGCGGGCGACCGGGCGCTGTACCCGCCGGAGGAGCGCCGGGCCCAGCGCCTGCCGTGGATCGCCGTCCACCGGTCCCTGGCCGAGCACCACGGCGTGCCCGGTCTGTCCCAGACCGAACTGCGTGCCCGGGAACTGGACCCCGGGTCGCTGGAGCGGTTCACCGCGCGTCTGGAGGACCAGGCGGGTGAGCGCGCCGACGAGTACGTGTGGATGCCGGTGCACCCCTGGCAGTGGGACGAGGTCGTCGTGCCGCTGTTCGCCGCCGAACTGGCCGCCGGGCTGATCGTCTCCCTGGGCACCGCCGACGACGACTACCTGCCCCAGCAGTCGATCCGCACCTTCACCAACCTCACCCGCCCCGACCGGCTCAACGTGAAGCTGTCGCTGGCCATCCTCAACACGATGGTCTACCGGGGCATCCCCACCGAGCTGTGCCGGGCCGCGCCCGCCAGCACCACGTGGGTGCACCAGCTCCGCGACAAGGACGCCTTCCTGTCCGAGCGGTGCGAGGTGATCCTTCCCGGCGAGGTGGCCGCCGTCGCGGTCCGCCACCCCGTGTTGGAGGACATCCCCGACGCGCCCTACCGGCACCGCCAGCTCCTGGGAGCGCTGTGGCGCGAGCCGGTCACCGAGCAGCTGCGCGAGAACGAGAGCGCCCGTACCCTGGCCGCCCTGCTGCACGTGGACGGCTGGGGGCGCGCGCTGACCGCCGAGCTGGTGGAGCGCTCGGGGCTGTCGGCCGAGGCGTGGCTGACCGAGCTGTTCGGCGCCGTCCTGCCGCCCGTGCTGCACCTGCTCTACCGCTACGGGCTGGCGTTCAACCCGCACGGGGAGAACGCGATCGTGGTCTACGACGACCGCGACCGCCCGGTGCGGCTGGCGGTCAAGGACTTCGTGGACGACATGAAGTTGTTGGACACCGACCTGCCGGAGTACGCGGACCTGCCCGAGGAGGCGCTGGGTGTGCTCATGCGCTTCGACGCCCGGGAGCTGACGTCCTCGATCGCCAAGTCGCTGTTCATCGGGCACTTCCGGTACCTGGCGCCGCTGGTCGAGGAGCAGCTGGGCGTGGCCGAGGAGCGGTTCTGGGATCTGGTGCGCGCCGAGATCCTGCGCTACCAGGAGGAGTTCCCCGAGCTGGCCGAGCGGTTCGCCGCCTTCGACCTGCTCCAGCCCGAGTTCGAGCGCGTGTGCCTGAACCGGGAGCGCCTGCTGGGCGGCGGGTACCACGAGCGGGCCGAGCGCGACGCCGAGTTCCACCTCGAGGCGCCGCCGATCCCCAACCCGCTGCACCGCGGCCCGTCGTCGGAGGAGAACCAGTGACCACCGGATTCGGCGCCGACCTGCCGCCGCTGACCGAGACGCTGCCGCCGTCTCCCCCGCCGCCGCCGTTCCCGGTTCCGCTGGAGCGGTTGCGCGCGGACGTGGCCTCGGGGGCGATCGCCGACGTCCTGGTCGCCCTGCCCGACCTCCAGGGCCGGGTGCAGGGCAGCCGGGTCAACCCGCGCGACTTCACCGACAGGGTCGTCCGGGACGGGTTCGGGGCGTGCCTGTACCTGCTGGCCACCGACGTGGAGATGGAGGCCCGGCCGGGGTACGCGACGGACCCGTGGGGCGGTGGTCTGGGCGACTTCGACATCATGCCCGACCTGTCCACCCTGCGGTACCTGCCGTGGGACCCGGGGACGGCGCTCGTCCTGGGCGACGCCCGCGACGCCGACGGGGCGCCCGTGGCCGTCGCGCCCCGCCAGGTGCTCCGGGCCCAGCTGGACCGGCTGGCCGAGCGCGGCTGGCGGGCCCTGGCCGGGACCGAGCTGGAGTTCCTGGTGTTCCGGGACGACTACCAGAGCGCGTTCGAGGCCGACTACGGGGGCCTGACCCCGGCGACGCGGTTCAACTCCGACTACGCCGTTCCCGAGGTCGCCGGGATCGACCCGCTCATGCGCCGGATCCGCACGGCGATGGAGCGCACGGGCATGACCGTGGAGTCGGCGCGCGGTGAGTGCCACCCGGGGCAGTACGAGATCGTGTTCCGCTACGACGACGCCCTGCGCACCTGCGACAACCACGTCGTGTACAAGGCGGGGGCCCGGCAGCTGGCCGCGCAGGCCGGTGTGGCGTTGACCTTCATGGCCAAGTACGACGGCGGGGAGGGCAACTCCTGCCACGTGCACCTGTCGCTGCGCGACGAGGACGGCGCGCCGGTCTTCGCCGACGACGGGACCGGCCGGCATGGCATGTCGAAGTACATGGAGCACTTCGTGGCCGGGCAGCTGGCGTGCATGCGCGACTTCGCGCTGATGTACGCGCCGAACATGAACTCGTTCAAGCGGCTGGCACCGGAGGCGTTCGCGCCGAGCAGCATCGCGTGGGGCCTGGACAACCGGACGTGCCCGGTCCGCGTGGTGGGCTCCGGGGAGTCGGCGCGGATCGAGTTCCGGGTTCCCGGCGGGGACGCCAACCCCTACCTGGCGGTCGCGGCGATCATCGCGGCGGGGCTGTACGGGATCGAGCAGGCGCTGCCGCTGCCGGAGCCCACGGCGGGCAACGCCTTCGCCCAGGACGGGCCCCGGCTGCCCGCCTCCCTGGAGGAGGCGGTTCTGGCGTGGGAGGGCAGTGACATCGCCCGCGCCTGCTTCGGCCCGGACGTGGTGCGGCACCAGGCCGCCGCCGCCCGCTCGGAGTTGGCCGCGTTCTCGGCGTCGGTCACCGACTTCGAGCGACGCCGCCACTTCGAGCGCGGCTGACCCCGGTGGTGCCCCCGCCGTCCGCGGCGGGGGGCACCGGGCGGTCCGCCCCGGGGCCAGGGCCCGCCCCGGGCGCTCAGTTCCCCGGGGCCAGGATCCTGGCCGTGAGGGCGGCCAGCTGTGCCCGCATGCGCTCCCGGCTCGTGTGCCGCTGCCCGACGAGGTGTTCCACCAGGTCCGCGCGGGTGGCGGCGAGCAGCGCGTGAGCGGTGAAGTCGCCGTCGCCGAATCCGGGGACGCGCTCCAGCAGATCCCTGAGGGTCCCGTGCCACCGTTCGTAGTGCTCCGCCCGGTAGGGGCTGTCGCCGCCGGTTCCCTCCAGGGCCAGGGCGAGGTGGCGGTGGTCGATCTTGAAGCACAGGACGGCGTCGAGCAGGGCGGGGACGCGCTGCTGCGGCGGGGTGTCCGGTCCCAGGGGCGGCGGGCCCTCCTCGATGGCGGTCCTGATCGGTTCGAGCCGCGTCTCGTACAGGGCGTGGATCAGGCCGGTGCGGTCGCCGAAGGCGCGAAAGAGCGTGGCCTTGCCGACCCCGGCCACCGCGGCGACGTCGGCCATGGTGACCGACCCCGGGCTCTCGCACCGGGCGAACAGTTCATCGGCCGCCGCGAGGACGGCCGCACGGTTGCGGACCGCGTCCTTGCGCGGCTTGCGTTCGGGCATGCGGTTCCTCCGTTTGCATAAGCGGACCCGGGGTCCGTATTGTTTCGCATGAAAACGGACCCTTGGTCCGCATTCTATGGGACGGAGCACCCATGCCCACGATCACGGAACCGGCGGACCTGTTCCGCCACGGCCTGCGCCTGCTTCTGGACAAGGACGTCGCCGCCTGGGTCGACCTCTGGGACGACGACGGAGTCCTCGAATTCCCGTTCGCACCCGACGGCTGGCCCCGGCGGCTGGACGGCAGGGCCGCCGTCGCCGACTACATGCGCGACTACCCCGACCACATCGACCTGCACGGCTTCCCCCACGTGGAGATCCACCAGACCACCGACCCGCGGACCATCGTGGTCGAGATGCGCGGGGTGGGTCGCCTGGTGAGCGGTGACGACCCCTTCGACACGACCTACGTCGCTGTGGTGAGGGTCGAGGACGGCCGCATCACCCGCTACCGCGACTACTGGAATCCGCTCGCGGTCCTGCGCTCCCCGGAGATCGACTTCACGGGCGGGAGGAACCGGTGAGCTCCCCCGGAACGACCCTGGTCATCGGCGCCACCGGCACCACCGGCAGCCGCGTCGTCTCCCGCCTCCTCGCCGGGGGGCACCGCGTCAGGGCGGCCAGCCGACGCCCGACCGGGCAGGCCGTGCGCTTCGACTGGGACGACCCCGCGACCTTCGACGCGGCCCTCGACGGCGTGGACCGGGTCTATCTCATCCCGCCGGTCGGCGCCCCGGACCCCGCCGCCGTCATGCTGCCCTTCCTCATGCGGGGCCGCGCCGCCGCGCTGCGCCGCGCGGTCCTGCTCAGTTCGTCGGCGATCCCCTCCGGCGGTCCGGCCGTGGGACGGGTGCACCAAGCCCTGCCCGACCTGTTCGACGAGTGGGCGGTGCTGCGGCCCTCGTGGTTCATGCAGAACTTCACCGGTGACCACCCGCACGCGCGCAGCGTCCGGTCGGACGGCGTCCTGCTCACCGCCACCGGTGAGGGCCGTGTCGGGTTCGTGGACGCGGACGACATCGCCGCGGTCGCCGTGCACGCGCTCACCGACGCCCGGGCCCCGAACTCCGACCCGGTCATCACCGGACCGGAGGCGCTCGGTTACGACGACGTCGCCGCCGTCCTCACCCGCGTCACGGGACGGACCGTCACCCACCGGCGGCTCACCCCCGAGGAGATGCGCGACCGGTTGGCCGCCGACCTACCACGGGAGTACGCCCAGATGCTCACGGACATGGACCTGGCGATCGCCCGGGGCGCCGAGGACCGCCTCACCGACACCGTCCAACGGCTCACCGGCCGCCCGCCGGGGACCTTCGGCGCGTTCGCCGAACGGGAGGTCGGCCGGTGAGGGGGGCGGTCCGCCCCGCCGGTGGGCACGGCCCCGCGATCGGTCACCGGGGGTTCACACCGCCGTGGTGACGGCGTCGGCGACGCGGGGGATCCTGGAAGCGTCGGCGACGGGAGGACCGGAGTGGACGCCGGGATCATCATCGCCCTGGTCGCGGGCGTGTGCGCGGGCACGGCCATCGGCGTACGGCCGCTGACGGTCAGGCTCACCGGCGGTGTCGCGCGCCGAGACGGGACGGGCGCCCCCTGCCGGGATCCACCCGGACGAGCTCACCCCTACGAGCTCGCCTACCTGGCGGGGGAACCCGGCAGGGAACACGTGCGGCTGGGAGAGGTCGCCCTCATGGAGCTGTTCCTCACGGGACGGATCCGCGCGCAGACCGAGATGGAGGCCCGCGGAAACCGGGGCTCCGGGGCCCCGGACGGCGCCTCGCTCACCCTGGTCGGAGGCGACGCGGGGAGCCCGCGCCCGGGCGATCCGGACCCGATCCAACACCACCTGCTCTCGCTCATCCGCTCGCACACGGGTATGCCCGCGCTGTTCCTGGTGGATGACGTACCCGGGGCGGAGGCGGACGGGGTGCGACGCGGGCTCGTCGACCGCGGGCTGTCCACGCGATCCGCCGCGTTCGCCGGGCTCCTCCACCGCAGGAAGGACGCGAGCGGCTCGGCCCTGGCCACGTTGCTGGGCTCCGTGGCGCTCACGACGGTCCTGCTGTTCACCGCCTCCACCGGTGACGGACCGGGGGCGGCGGACTGGTGGATCGTCCTCGTCCTGTCCGCGGGTGCGACCGCCGTCCTGCTGTCGCTGACGGCGCTGGGGCGCGTCGGCGAAGCGGGCGGGGCGGCCGTCACGCCCGTGACCGCGGCGGGGGCCTCGCTGCTGGCCGGAGCCCGGGAACCGTACGGCGTGCCGCCCCCCGGTGCAGGTCGGGTGACGCTGAGCCAGGCCCTGCGCCACACGGCCGTCCTCGGTTTCCGCGACCTGCAACGTGTGCCGGGACGGGAGTCGGTCCTCTGCGCGCCGTCGGTCCGGACCGACGGCGCGCAGGGGTCGGAACGGACCCACGGCTTCGAGGAGCTGTCCGCGTTCGCACGCCGCTGCCAGGGAGGCTCCCTGGGATGGGACTGGAACCACGGCTCCTCATGAGGAGCCGTGGTCGGATCAGTCCTGCGACCAGACTCCGAGCTCGTTGCCGCTGGGGTCGGTGAAGTGGAACCGCCGTCCGCCGGGGAAGGCGTAGGGGCCGTTGACCACCTCACCCCCGGCCTCGCGGACCGCCGCCACCGACGCGTCCAGGTCGGTGGAGTAGAGCAGGACGAACGGCCCGCCCGGTCGGGCCCGCTCCCCCAGGGCGAGGCCGCCGACCTCGGGGGCGTCACCACCGGCGGGGGTG
>NZ_ANBC01000756.1 GCF_000341125.1 Nocardiopsis lucentensis DSM 44048
GGATGCCCGCGTACCGGGGCCCGTAGTCGTTGAAGCTCCAGCCGAAGGCCTCGGTGTAGAAGCGCTTGGCCTGGTCGAGGTCGGTGACGGTCAGTTCGACGTAGTCGATGCCGTGGTGGCGATGGGTCATGGCGGCATTGTGCCCGAGGGGTCCGACAAGGGACGCGGGCGCGTCCGGACGCGGCGGAACTCCGCCATCGCGGCTACGCGACCCGGCCGAGACGGGGGTCNNAAGCGGTTCCCGAACGCGTTCCCGTGACCGGCCCGGAGGAGGTGCCGGGCGCCGTCACCGCCACGATCACCGGAGACCGCCGCCGGCGCCCTCTCGGCCTAGTCGGGCCAACTCCGCGACACCTTCGTCCCGGGAACCGTCACCGGGAACTCGAAGACCTGCTGCCCCTCGGTCCGGTAGAGGCGAAAGACGTCCTGCCGGTAGAAGTCGCACAGAGCCGTGTCCTTGGTGTATGGGCCCACACTGGACGATCCGCCGTCAGTCTTGGAATAGGATTGCGTTTCCCGTGCGTACGACTTGATATTGAGCGTATAGCTCAGATGCAAGCTGATCTTTCCACTGATGAACCCGACGTCGAATCCGCCTTCGCTGTTCACCCCGGCGTTGATCGTGTGCTCGACCTCTTTTCCGGTCTCCTTGGTGACCCCGTACGTCACAGACCACGTGTGGGTATCGGTCGAATTCTTCTGGACCACCTTGAAATCACGGGACTCCCAGCGCGACCAGCGGCGTATGATGTAATAAGGAGAGTTCTCCGCACGCCAGGCCGGCGACTTTCCGCCCTCTTCCTTGACGAAGAACCACGGAACCGCGGTCTCACCGGAGATGACTTCCCCGGTGTACTGCTTCGGCGGGTTGAGGCTCGTCAGTTCCGGAGACCTGAAATTCGGCGAATCCACTTGGGTCAGATTGACCACTTCAGAGAATTCTTCAAGCTCTTCCAGGTAGAAGAGGTCCGCCCCGTCGGAGCGCTTGTCCCCCAACCCCAGGAGGGGGTAACCCATCTCCCACTCAGAATCGTCACGCCACGCATAGGCGTTGGCACCGAGGAGCCAGAGCCTGAAGTAGCCGCCACCGGCGTCTTCGAGCTGCCACACCACATTCCCCTCGTAGGCGGTCGGATCCTCGACGCCAACCGTTCCACGGCGCCCGGAGTACACGACATTGGCCGGCTCCCAACGCGTTTCCGGGCCGTCAAAGAAGGGAAGCGGCGCGATGGGAGAGAACATGAACGTACTCGTCGATGGGTCGCAGGAGAAGAACACCACCTGGCATGCCTCCTGGTATTCGAATCCGTACATTCCGCGCGCTACGTACTTGGCCTCTCCGCCGTCCTTGTAGGCCAGCAGATAGATCTTCCCCTCCCGGGGCTTGACGTATGAGAGGTCGTAATCAGTCTCCGGGAGCGATGCGACTGCCTCGTCGAACGACGGCGTGTCAACCACGGTTCGGCCTTTCCCCTGGGTTCTGTGCCTTCCTCGGGATCAGATTCCAATCGTCAAGCATGATCACCGACAAGACAAGGGGGCAGCCGAATCTTCCTCGGTTCGCCCCTGACTCGAACCCCAAAAAATTACGCCAATCACTAGAAACCGCACAAATCAACCGTGAAACGGCGGGCCGGGCGGCATCCTCTAGGCCGAGACGCACCGTGGCCGTACCCGCGTGGTTGGGGGTGGGACGGTCGCTGACGTGGTCCTCGACCCCGCCGCCGGTTCCCACGGACGCCCGACCCGCCACGAACCGGTGACGGTGCGGCCCCTTCCGGCTCCGGGGACGGAGCGGATCCGCGGGACCGAGACGCTCCCGGCGATCACCACGACGGGTGTGCCCTCGGGGGTGAGGCGGCGGACGGCGTCGACACCTCCATCGACGCCGAAACCCCTGAACTGCTCTCCGACGACCGGTTCGACCGCCGTGTCGAGACCGTGTCCGCTCTCCTGGCCGCCGCAGGCCTGGAGGTCAGCCGCTCCGACTCCGACCCCGGCCACCTGAACGTGGACCACCCCGGCACCGGCTTCACCGTCGAACTCGACCTGCGTGAGGATCGCGGCTCCGAATGGGCTCTGCGCGGCGACGACGAGATCGAGCCCGGCACGACCGCCCTCCGGACGGCCTCGTTCGTCGCCCGGCTCCTCTCCCCCGAAGCGCGCTCCTGGCCGGACCCGCCCGCCCGGGGCCGAAAGCCGCATCGGCCCCGGGACCACCGTGCCGTCAAGGTGTGGGTGCGGCCCCTGAGAGATCACGGCCTGGCTATGCTCACCCACCAGAGGTGACGAACCCCGTGTTCCGCGTCGCCTCGTGCCCCCCCTTTCCCCGACCACACGGAGAACCGTTGAGCTACGACGTCGTGGCGTTGGTGGCCCAGGAGCCCGACGCCCCCGCTCTCACCCGGGTCCTGACCGACCTCGCCCCCACCCTGCTCCTCGGCCGCTACCAGGAGACCGGCGTCCTCCAGGTCCGTGACACGGACGGACGCCTCCTGGTGACGGTCGAACCGGGGCAGCGTGTGGAGGCGCGCGACGAGGTTCGGCGACTGCTCGGAGACGAGGTGACGACGGGGCTCCCCGACCCGTGCTGGTGGGTGGAGCTGCGCGCGTGTCCCGACGCATCCGGCCGCGAGACCGCGCACCGGATCGCCGACGCCCTCGCGCTGCGCCTCGGCGGGATCGTGTGGACCTCGCCGGAGACGGGAATGGCCAGCGACGCCGACCTGTGGGAGGAGACCGCGCACCCGACCGTCGAGCGCACCGCTCGGCACGCGGTGGTCGTCGCCCAGGACCGCGAGGTGGTGGGGTTCTCGTCGTGGCTCAACGACGCGGTGGGGGTCCACGGCGCACAGCGTGCGATCCAGGTCCTCACCCCGGCGACCTCCCGGCTCACCTACGCGCTGCGCGCCTTCCTGGCCGGACCGCTCGGCCGCTGGGTGGTGCGCGGGGAGGACGGCACCCGCTTCGACGGCCTGACGGGGCTCGCGCTGCGCTGGGACGACGCGTACGGCTTCGTTCCGGAACGGGCGGACCTGGACGGCCTGGAGAAGGACCTGCGCGACGCCCGGGAACGCGGGGAACACGCGTCGGCGCCCCGACCCGCCACGGGGTCGACCGAGGAGTCCGCTGAGCCCGAGGCCGTCCCGGGGTTCCTTTCCACCGATCCGATGCAGACACAGCTCATCATCGAACTGTCGGTGCTGCACCGCGACGCCTCGGCGGCTCGCGTGGGCCGGGCGGTCGAGATCCTCACCGAGCGCCTGACCGGTGCGGCGCCCGCCGGATGGGGCCCGCACGAACCGGCCCTCGCCGCCTGGGACCGGGAGCGGATCGCGCGGTTCGTGCGCGACCGGTCGCGACGACGCACCCTCGTGCACCTCAACGGACCGCACGGCGTCGGACACCCGTTCACGGGGTCGCTGCGTGTGGAGAGACGAGGGGATCGGGTCGGTGAACAGGCGTCGCTGGCGATCGGCTTCACCGAGGAGGATGACGTGCCGTTCGGCGCCCTGCCGGACCTGGTCGAGTCGCTGGCCGCCGAAAGGCTGCTGGAGGGCCTCCAGGTGCGCCGCGTGCGCGGGCGCGGCGACCTGACCTATGAACCGCGCTGGGCGGGCCTGGCGGTGCCGATCGGTCTGGCGATCGGCCCGGAGCGGGTGGAGGGGATCGGGCTGCGCCGCGCCCGTTCCGGACCCATCAGGGGCACGGTCCTCGGCGCGGACAGCCGGAAGTCGCTGTGGTTCCCGGTGCTGGGCACGGCCGAGTCACCCGCGCGTGCGGTGAACCTGGTCCACACGCAACTGCGGCACCTGGCAGCGGCCGGTCAGGTATGAACGGCTTGGGCGAGCGCGCTGCCACGGCACGAGCACACCATGGGACACCTTAGTTGAACTCGACTCCTTCCGGAGGATCCTTCAGCATACCCGCGTAGCCCTCGGCGGACTCCTGATCGTAGCCAGCATCAAGGTAGATCTGGATGAGCTCCTCAAGCGTGTAGTTCTCTGGATCGTCCACAAGACTGATCATCACAACCCCCAATCGTTCCTCACCACCGCCTCCACCGCTGAAGCGATGGGGCGGAAATCATCATCGCTCCACTGACGATACCGCGCCGGACCAGGCAAGTTCAGGTGGCCTTGGAGCTCCTCTCGGAGTCGAGCGTCACCTGTCCGTTCGGCGATCCACTGCGCATAGGAGCGCGCCCAAAGTTCCTGGGTACCGCGCAGGTATTTTGCGTAGTGGGTCGGAGTTACATCAGCCAACCCCGCGAACTGCGGCGACCTTCTCACCACGCTTGACCATTCTCGCATTTCCGGAGTGGACGGCATAGCCGATGCCGTCGCAAGACGGGAACCAGTTCTCCCACTGTGAACTGCATGGTCAATAGCGTGACCAATTTCATGAACGAGAGTCTCTCGGACATTGGGCTTCGTCACATCAACAATGATGACCCGACTGCTGGGTTTGTACTGCCCCAACTTACCTGGCTCCAACTTTTCTGACACAAATGTTATGGACTCCATGCCGTCCGGAAAACGGTGAACCTGAGATACTAGGTCGACAGCCCCACGGATCTCAGCCAAGGCGTCGGGGGACACACCATCTGAGACCTCGAAGGGGAGGTCAGATCTGTTGTCCAGTGGTTCCGAGTTCGAATCGCCCTCTAGTTGGTCCGCGCGGTCTCCAGTCTGGCCAGTGTCCCCATCAAAATTTTCTTCCCGATCGGCTTGGAATGCATCATCAGCAGATTCATTCTCATTTTTCGATCCCGCGGTTTCTGTCGCTGTTCCATCACTTCGCGCATTAAAGTCAGCCACCTCGGACTTGATTTCAGCCCCGGAGAGATCAATCGTTATTCGATCCTCCATTCGCCCACCAGGAACGCGCGACAAACCAGAGTTGGAAATCCGATCGACATCGACAATCGGAGAGTTGGAATTTCCAGTACCGTTCACCGAAGAATTAGGGCCATCCTGGCGATCAGATGTCTCCCTGCTGTGACGGCTGTCGTCCGTTGAAGCCTCAGAGCGGCTAGTGGCCGGGGTGACGTCGTCCCCCACGTCATGAGGTTCAGCACCAGCGGAACGAGGGTCCTCGTCCGCGCGTGGGCGCTGCGGGTCCCCCGAGCGGGCGCCGTCCTGGCGGGGTTCGTCCACGGACGGACGGGGGTTCGGGCTCGGTGTCGGGTCCGGGATGGGGTCAGGATCAGGGTTTGGGGTCGGAAGCCGTGGCGTCGGACCACCGTCCGACCCCGTGTCCAGATCGGGCATGAGGTCCTCGACCCGGCCGTCCGGAATCGGGTCCTCGTCCAGGTTCCCGAGCAACTCGTCCACGGACTCGAACTGACCGTCGAACCCGCCCTCCGGGTCCAGCGACGCGAACCCGTCGGCGTCGCTGTCCACGTCCTCACGGCCCCCGTCGGGCCCGTCGGCTCCGCCGCGCCGCCCACCGCCGAGCAGCGTGCGCACCGCACGGAGCGTGCCCGAGACCGGCAGCAGCGCGATGTTGGTGGTCGTGACCCCCGCCGCGTACTCGTTGTTCTCGCCCCACTCCGACCAGGCGAAGAACGCCTCGCGCTGCTCCGACCACGCGGCCCCGGCGTTGTCGCGCTGCGCGTCCCAGTCATAGCCCCAGTACGGCTCACCGCCGAACGGGTTGATCAGCCACCCGTCCTCACCGTGCAGACCGACCAGCGCGGCGGTGCCCTCGACCGCGCCCTGTCCGAACTCGACCTTGTTCTGCATGATCTCGTTCGGCTTGAGCGTCCACCCGGTGTTGGGCCCCCAGAGCCCGGGCAGGGAGACGACGGTGACGCCCGTCTCCCACCCCACGTCGACGACGACGGTTTCGAGTGCGCCCAGCTGGAACCCCAGATACCAGTCCACAGGCCAGGGCGCGTCGTCGCCCTCGCGCATCCACTCGTAGGAGTCGCCGAAGTACCGGCCCGCGAAGTCGGTGAAGCCTCTGTCCTGTTCCCCGGCGTCGGTGGCCAGCCCGTAGGGGATCTCCTCCGGCGCCCCGGTGTACTCGTCGGGCGCGACGTAGGTGGGCCCGTCGGACAGGCCCGAGATCGTGTTGGCGCACTCGATCTCGGCGTCGTTGTAGGTCTGCCAGGCGCGGTTGACCGCGTCCTTGAGGTCCATGTTCTCGGTGATCGCGCTGGGTTTCTTCAGCCACCAGATCGCCGAGTCCGCGTCGACCTCCGAGCGCAGCTCCTCGGCCTGGGCCCGCAGCGAGTCCAGGGAGCTCTTCGCGGTGCGGATCGCCGCGGCGAAGTCGTCGAGCGCGTCGGCGACCGCGGTCAGGTCGGACTCGACGCCCTCGGCCTTCTCCACGGTCGGGTCCATCGCCGCCAGGAGTTCCCCCGACTCCGGTGCCTCGTAGTGCGCCTCGAGCCCCGACCACGTCGATCCCGCGCCCTCGGCGAGCTCCAGGATCTCCTCACCGCCCGACCGCAGATCCGCCGCGGCCTGTTCGAGGGCCTCCGCGTCACCGCCGGGGGTCGGGATCTCCGCGGGGTCGATGAGCCGGAGGATGTTTCCGTCGACACCCGTCTGAGCCTCGGTCAGCTGGAAGTCGCTCACCGCGGACCTCCCGGCTCGTCCCCGCCGAGATCGAGGTTCTCCATGGTCCCCGCGTTGTTCTGCGCCTCCAGGGCCATCTCCTCGTTGCCGTCCATGTAGGCGCGGGTCGCCTCTCCGGCGCCGATCACGCACGACAGCCCGCGCAGCAGCATCTCCCCGGTCGCGCCGTTGTAGGCACCGGTGAAGCGCAACAACTCCGATTCGACGGGGCCGCTCCCGGCCGCCTCCAACGCGCCTTCGATCTTCTGCGACGTCCGGTCGACGCATTCGGAAAGGCCACCGCCCGCCTCGTCGACGCCCAATTCAGCGCTGACATTGGTCAGGACCGTCGACACACCGGGGACGTAGAGGTTCCACTGGCTCATCAGGCGTTCTCCCCGGATTCGGAGGCGCCATCCTTTTCCGATTCCGCCCGCCCGGTTCTCCTCTCCTCGCGGGCACGAAAGAGAAGCGGCCGGAAATCGTCGGCGGGTTCGACCGTGTCCGCGTGGTCCGCCCGAACCTCGGCCATACTCTGCGCGGCGGCGCGCGCACGCAGGTCCTCGACCACGGCACGCACCTGTTCGACCGCCCGGTCCAGGCGCGCACGGCCCAGATCACCCTGGATCGGGCCGACATGCGGAACGGCGCCGCCTACGGAGGGGCTCCGGCGACCGGCGAGAGGCCGGACGACCTCCGACTCGGGAGCATCGGGCGCCGCGTCCTCGGGGGGATCCACCAGCTCGAACTTCATCCATCGACTCCCGTTGGGCAGCAGGGGGTGAGAACTGTCTTTCGGGTTTCGAGGGAATTATCCACAGCGGACCGACATCGGATGACGCGGGAGAAGACGGACGGATTCGTGATCCGCGCAGTTCAGAACGCACACATGACGGAGGCGGAAAGGCATTCCACCCACATGTGACATAAGACACAGACGGACCGGGCCGTGCTCCAGGAAAATCGAGGACAACCGCCGTGATCAGGCGTTACGGCATGTGTGCCCGATCGGCCGCGTCCGGAAGCGGCCACTGTCCCCAGCCACCCGCACGGAGGGCGCCGGACCCCTCACGATCGAAGGCGGCGGACGGCTCCTGGCGGCGCCGTTGGAATACACCTGACGCGACAGACGTGTCGCAGGCGCGGGGCCCGCCTGGCCGCACCGAGCCCAGAGATCACTCCGCTGATCCGGGTGCTCTTCGCTGTTTGGCGTTGAAGCGCGCCTTCTTCTGACGGTTCCCGCACGTGTTCATGTCGCACCATCTGCGGGTGCGGCTCTGGCTGGTGTCGAAGAAGGCGGCCCGGCAGGTCGGTGACGCGCACAAGGCCAGCTTTCCGTCTCGTTCCCCCGCGATGACGCCGATCGCGTCGGCGGCGATCACGCCGAGGGCGTCTTCCACGCGGGAGGCCGAACTGAGCCGCCACCGCCGCCTGCCCTCGGGGGTCAGGATCGCCGCGGCCCGCCCCTGGGAGCTGCGGTCATTGATGACTCGGACAGCGGATGCGGGGAGGGCGTCCTGGATCGCGGCCGCCGTCGCGGCCGCGTGGATCGCCTCCCTCAGTTCCCGGGCGAGGTCGAGCTGGGCAGTGGTGCAGGAGTCCACGGCCAGGCCGTTCACCGCCAGCCAGTCGACGAGTCGCTGCGGCGTGGGAATGCGCTCCACAGCGTTGCCCTGACGCTCGGTCAGAGTCGCCGTGAAGCTGGTCGCCAGCACGTTGCCGAGGCGGAAGTCAGGGAAGCCAGCACGCATGGAACCACCTTAGCCGGTTGCACGCGGACATGGACACATGTTAGAACCGCCTTAGCCGGTTCCGCGATGGCCAGGAGGTCTCATGACCCGTCCAACCAGCGACGTGCAAGCGTTCGAAACCCACGCGACCGACGCCGACCTCGACGATCTGCGAGCGCGACTGGCCGCGGCGCGGCTGCCGGAGGCCGAGACGGTCGATCGCGCCGCGCCCGGCCCCCGCCGATGGGGGCAGGGCGTTCCCCTCGCCGACCTCGTCGAGGTCGTGAACTACTGGCGTACCGGGTACGACTGGCGGTCGTTCGAAGCGCGCCTCAACCGGATCGGCCAGTTCCGCACGACCATCGATGACCTGGGAATCCACTTCCTGCACCGCCGATCCGCGCGCGCGGACGCCACTCCTCTGGTCCTGACGCACGGCTGGCCGGGCAGCGTCGCCGAGTTCATCGATGTGGTGGACGAGCTGGCGGATCCGAAGGACGCGGACGCGCCGGCGTTCCACGTCGTGGTCCCGTCGCTACCGGGCTTCGGCTACAGCGACAGGCCGACCGCCACCGGGTGGGGAACCGAAAGAATCGCGGCCGCGTGGGTGGAACTGATGGGAAGGCTCGGCTACAGCGGGTTCCTGGCCCACGGCGGCGACTGGGGAGGCAATATCACCACGGTTCTCGGCGGCAGGTTCCCGGCGCACGTTCTCGGCATCCACACGACGTTCGCCGAGGCGCCGCCCGGGTTGACGACGGACGGGCTGACGGCGGTCGAGCGCGGGTGGACCGAGGAAACCCGCGATTTCTGGCGCCGCCGCGCGGCGTACGCGAAGCAGCAGGCGACCCGACCGCAGACCATCGGCTACTCGCTCGTCGACTCACCGGTCGGGCTCCTCGCCTGGATCCTCGACAAGTTCGCCGAGTGGTCGGACACCGAGGACAGCCCGTTCGAGACGATCTCCAGAGACAGAATCCTCGACGATGTCACCCTGTACTGGCTGACGCGGACCGGCGCATCGGCGGCCCGCATCTACTACGAAAGCCACAACTCGCTCGACCCCGAACTCCGGGTCGACGTCCCGTCAGCGATCACCATGTACCCCCGCGACATCGAGAAGTCTCCGCGCCCCTGGGCCCAGGAGCGGTACCGGAACATCGTCCGGTGGAGGTCGCCCGGGAGCGGAGGGCATTTCCCGTCGCTGGAGGTCCCCGAGTACTTCGTCGAAGACCTGCGGGAGGGCCTCGCGGCGGTGCTGGCCGCCCACCGGTGAACGCTGCTCGGCGACACGGCACACGATGACCGGCGGCCGGGGTCAAGAACGTCGCGTCAAGGCAGCTCTCGGGAGAGGCGGCGGTCTCTCCGCCGTGTCCTGGCAGGGGTGGGGCCGCCACTCCGGAGCGGTGACGGGGGTCGGCCCGCGCGGGCCGACCCCCGTCACCGGAGCCGCGGACGGTCAGGCGGGCACCGTCCACCGCTGGTTCTGGGCCCCGTTGCAGGTCCAGATCTGCAACCGCGTGCCGTCGGCCAGGCTCCCGCCGCGTCCGTCCAGACACATCCCGGACTGCGGATTACGCAGCGCTCGTGTGGCCGAGGAGTGCGTCCACGTCTGCGCGCCGGTGCCGTTGCAGTCCCACAACTGCACGTCCGTCCCCGCGGTGGTGCCGCCGCCCGCGACGTCCATGCACTTGCCGAAGGCGCGAACCGTGCCGTCAGCCGCCATGGTCCACTGCTGGGCCTGGTTGCCGTTGCAGTGCGCGACCTGGATCGGCGTCCCGTTGGCGGTGTCGGCTCCCGCCCC
>NZ_ANBC01000757.1 GCF_000341125.1 Nocardiopsis lucentensis DSM 44048
CCGGTCGGTTCCCCGGATCCGGTGCCGTTGTCGTAGACGCGGACGTAGTCCACGAGCATCTGCTGGGGGAACCGGGTGGTGCCGTCGGGGTAGCCGGGCCAGGTGCCGCCGACCGCGACGTTGAGGATCATGAAGAACGGGTGGTCGAAGACCCAGGGGTCGCCGCCCAGGTCGGCGGGGGTGAGGGTCTGGAAGGCGACGCCGTCCACCGACCAGGTGATGGCGTCGGGGGTCCAGTCGACCGCGAAGACGTGGAAGTCGTCGGCGAACGCCCAGCCCTGGGGGTGGGCGTAGGGCGCCCCGATGCCATCCGCGCCCGAGTAGCCCGGTCCGTGCACCGTGCCGTGCACGAGGTGGGGTTCGCGGCCGATGTTCTCCATGATGTCGATCTCACCGGAGTCGGGCCAGGGGGTGTCGGGGAAGCTGTCCCCGAGCATCCAGAAGGCGGGCCAGATGCCCTGCCCCTCGGGGATGCGGATACGCGCCTCGAAACGGCCGTAGGCGCGCTCGAACCGGTCCTGGGTGGTCATCCGGGCGGAGGTGTAGGAGCCGTCGCTCTCCCTCCGCGCGGTGATGACGAGGTTGCCGTTCCCGTCGAGCGCGGAGTTGGCCCGGCTGGTGGTGTAGTTCTGGAGTTCGGCGTTGCCCCACCCGTGGTCACCGGTCTCGTGCCGCCACCTGGCGGGGTCGGGAGCGCTCCCGGCGGGTCCGTCGAACTCGTCGGCCCAGACCAGGTCGCCGGGTGCGGCCCGCGACACCGGGGAGGACGGGGACGCGTGGACGAGCTGGGCGTCCACCGGGACCGCGCCCTGCTGCGCGGCCAGCCCCACGACCGCCAGGACGGCGACCGCGGCCGCCGAGAGGACGCCCGCTCCCGGGCGGCGCGGCGGGCGGTGTCGACGGGGCCGGAGGATTCCGGGGATGCGGGGGCTTCGGGGGACGGTGGTCGGGCTCATCCGACAGCTCCAAACTGCGTGCCCGGGCCTCGCGGTCGGCGTCCACCGCGTGGGGCCGTGCGCGGATCGGCCCGGCTCGGCTGGGGGTGGGGAAGTCGCGCGGCCCATCCACCTGACACCGTGCCACCATGGCGTCACGGAGTGAATGGGGCACAAGCCTTACAGATGCCCCCAGCTCACGACAAGGGGGTTTCACGAGTTTTTGGAAGCGCTCCCATGCGCCGTGCCGAACACGTCCGGGTCCCCACGCGAGCGCTGAATCCGGCCCACGCCCGACCCGGGCACCTGGCAGCGGCCAGCCGGGCCTGACCCACTCCGGAGGGCCCCGCCCCCCACAGCCACCGGGCAGCACACCTTTTCCACCACGGAACGCACCGCCCGACGAACCGTGCGCCCCTCCGCACGCCCCCGGGCATGGGCGCGGTCAAGGATCCTGGCGGGCCGCACCGGCGATCACCCTAAGGATGGGTGAGACTACACGGAGTGAAACAGTCGGACCCGGATCGGTGGTCGCGTCCCATGCCCCGCACCTGGCACCCCAGAACACCAGCGGTCCTCACGCGCATACGGCGGACCGCGCGCTCGACCCCGAAGCGCCGCGACCGCTACGTGGACCTGCTGCGCGCGCTGGCCATCGTGCTCGTGGTCCTGGGCCACTGGCTGGCCGTGGTGGTGACCACCGACGACGGGATCGCCGGAAGCAACGCCCTCGGTATCCTCGCCTGGACCCGCCCGTTGACGTGGCTGTTCCAGGTCATGCCGGTGTTCTTCCTGGTCGGCGGGTACGCCAACGCGGCCTCCCTGACCTCGCACCGGGACAAGGGCGGCGACGGGCTCGGCTGGGTGCTGGGGCGCACGGACCGCCTGCTCCGCCCGACCACCGCGTTCCTGGCCGCCGTGTGGGCGGTCGCGGTCGCCGCGCTGCTGCTGGGGACCCCGCCCGAGCTCGTCGGCCTGGCGCTGTGGGCCGCCGCCATCCCGCTGTGGTTCCTGGCCGCCTACCTGGGCGTCGTCGCCCTCGCCCCGCTGACACACGGGCTGCACCGCCGGTGGGGGGCCGCGGTACCACTGGTCCTCATCGGTCTCGTCCTGGCCTCGGACACCGCACGGCTGGGCTTTGGCCTCCCCCTCGTCGGCGACGCCAACTACCTGCTGGTCTGGCTGGCCATGCACCAACTCGGCTTCCTGTGGCGGGACCGCTGGTCCCGGCCGCGTCCCCTCGTCACCGCCGCGGCCGCCCTGTGCGGGTTCGCTCTGCTGTTGGCACTGACCATGCCGGGCCCCTACCCGACCAGCATGGTGACCGTGCCGGGTCAGGAGCTGGGCAACACCACACCGCCGACGTTCGCGCTCCTGGTCCTCGGCCTGACCCAGACCGCCGCCGTGCTGTGGCTCCCCCCCCCCCCCCCGC
>NZ_ANBC01000758.1 GCF_000341125.1 Nocardiopsis lucentensis DSM 44048
TGCGGCGCTCCGGCCCCTGGACGGCGGTCGTGGCGGTGAACTCGGTGGTGCTGACCGTGTTCCTGTGGCACATGAGCGCCGCGGTCATCACCGGCGCCGCCCTGTACGGCACCGGCCTCCTGGCGCAGTGGCCGGTGGGCTCGGCCGCGTGGCTGCTGCAACGGGTGCCCTGGCTGGTCGCGGTCACCCTGGTGCTGTCGGTTCTCGTGGTCGTCTTCGGCGGCGTCGAGGCGCGCACCGCCCCCTCCAGCGCCGGATGGCGGATCAGCGCGCGGACCTCGTCACCGGTCGGGAACGCGGCCTGGCGCGCCCTGATCGCGTTCGCCCTGGCCGCGATGCTGGCCGGGCTCACCGGAACCGCCACAGCCGGCGCGGGGCGAAGCGGGGTGGACACCCTCTCCGTGGTCGCCCTGGGCTCCTACGTGATGGGCGCGTCGATCCTGCGCCTGGCCCGCCGCCGCTGGTCCGGAAGCTGAACGCCGCGACCGGTGGCGAGGCGCCGCCCCGCCGGTTCAGAACCGGAAGTCGAACCGCGGGAAGCGCAGGCTACCGCCCTCGTCAGCGATCTCCAGGTCCTCGAACTCGAAGGCGGGCGTGGTGAAGCACGTGGCCAGGGTCTCCTGCGCGGTGAGCGTGCGCGCGGTCTGCCACGTCCCGGCGGGCACCAGCACCTGGAGCGACTGACCGGCCTCCGCGTAGGGGCCCAGCGTGTACCGCTCCTGCGGCACCGGTTCCGGCCCGGTCCCGCCCAGCTCGATCAGCGTCGGTCCGCCCCGGCAGAACGACCACATCTGCGCCGAGCGCAACTTGTGCCATCGGCACCGCTCGCCCGGGCACAGCAGGTACTGCAACGCCGACGCCGTCTCCCGCTCGGACTCATAGCCCTCCGGTCGCACGTACACGCCGCTGCGCCACGTGGCGCGGAACCACCCGCCCTCGGGGTGCGGGAACAGGTCCAGCGCCTCGGCCGTCGACCCGCGTTGGTCGACGGCCGTGAACACCCCCGGGGGCTCGCGTCTGAGATAGCGCACGCCCACGACCGCCTCGCGCGGGATCGCGCCGTAGATGTGGGGGAAGAGGACGCCGTCGTCGAGCGAGGAGCCGAACTCCTCGTCCAGCGGCAGGTGGGCGGAGGGGTTCTCCCAGCGCACCTCGCAGGACAGTCGCGCGGTGTCGACCACCAGGACGCAGAACGGCTCGCTCGCCGCCCGGTACAGGCTGTTGGCCACCGCGAGCATCGCGTGCTCGTTCGGGGAGGCGTGGACGAACCCGTCGGTACGCAGACTGTCCGGCGCCACGTCCCCGGTTCCGCCTCGCCAACGGGCCAGTTCGGTCATGTGCAGCACGTAGTTCATCGTGATCGACCCCGCCACGTACGCCCCCCGGGGATCAGGTGTCCCGCCGGTCCCTTGTGGGCCTTCTTCCCCCACCGCAGTCGACGCAATCCTGGAATCCGTGCCGGGGGCGGGAGATCACACGAGCGGGTCGACCGCCTCGTCTACGACCGCCTGCAACCGGCGGCGCAGGGCGGCGCTGTGGGACCGGTCGGTGCACACCTCGACCACGCGCAGCCCCTCCCCCATCAGCGCCTTGGGCAGGTCGGCCGCCCACTCCAGACGCGTGTAGGGCAGATCGGCGACGGCCGCGACCCGTTCCATCGACACCCCGTGCGGAGTGCCGAAGACCCGCTCGAAGTCCGGGTGCCCCGCCTGCTCCAGGCCGGAGAAGATCCCGCCGCCGTCGTTGTTGACCACGACGACCGCCAGGTCCGGTCTGGGTTCACCGGGGCCGATGATCAGCCCGTTCTGGTCGTGCAGCACCGCCAGGTCACCGAGCAGGGCGTAGGAGCGCTCCCCGCCCTGCCGCTCGTGGGCCAGCGCGGCCCCCACGGCGGTGGACACCGTCCCGTCGATCCCGCTCACCCCGCGGTTGCCCACCAGCCGGACCCCGCACCGCGCCCGCATCGTTGCGTCCAGGTCGCGGATGGGCATGCTGGACCCGGCGAACAGCAGGGATCCCGCGGTCAGTTGCGAGGCCAGGTCGCGGGCCAGCCGAGGCTCGCTGATCAGTTCCTCGGCGTCCAGCGCCCGGTCCAGGGCCGTGCGGGCGGCCTCCTCGGCCCGCCACCAGGAGCGCGACCAGTCGGTGCGCCGGGGCTCGTCCCACGACAGTCCCTCGGGCGGTGCGACGGCGGCGACGACGTCGGTGGCGGTGCGCGCGGGGTCGGAGAAGGCGTTGGCCAGACCCGCGGCGGGGTCGCCGACGGCGGAGGCGGTCACCACGACGTGTCGCCCGGCGCGCCGCAGGTAGGCCTGGATCTGCCGCGAGAGGTTGGGCCGCCCCACACTGACCACCAGTTCCGGGGGGTGCGCGGCCGAGAAGCGCGGCGAGGCCAGGAGCTGGCGGTAGGTGGACAGCGCTCCGGTGCGGCGCGCGTTGGAGGTGGGTTCGGCCAGCAGCGGCCACCCGGTCAGCTCCGACAGGGCCAGGAACGGCACAGGGTCGTAGTCGCCGTCACCGCACACGATCACTCCGCGCTCGACCCGGGGCAGCACGTACGGCGCGGGCTCGGTCGAGGGACCGGGGCGGTTGATCCAGGGGCGGCCCTCCTCCCGGCCGTCCAGCGGTTCGGTCCACGGGACCGGGGAGGGGCCGTCGGGGGTCAGCGGGTCGCGGAAGGCCACGTTGAGGTGGACGGGTCCGGGGCGGCGGTCGACTGACGCGCTCCAGGCGCGGCAGGCCAGCGACCGCCAGTACGGCACCATGCCGGGAACCGGGTCCGGCGTGCCGACCTCGGCGAACATGCGCACGGCGCCGCCGTACAGACCGATCTGGTCGACCGTCTGGTTGGCACCGGTCCCGCGCAGCTCGGGCGGCCTGTCGGCGGTCAGCACGAGCAGCGGCACCCCGCTCTCGTCGGCCTCCATGACCGCCGGGTGGAAGTTCGCGGCCGCGGTACCCGAGGTGCACACCACCGCCGTCGGGCGCCGCGAGGCCCGCGCCAGGCCGAGTGCCAGGAAGGACGCCGAGCGTTCGTCGACGCGCACGTGGACGCGGATGTCGGGGTGGGCGACCAGGGCGAGCGCGAGCGGCGTGGAGCGCGACCCCGGTGCGACCACGGCCTCCTCCAGGCCGCACCGGACCAGTTCGTCGACGAGGACCCGGGCCAGGGCGGTAGACGGATTCATCGGGTTCTCGGGGCCAGGTCCCGGGCCTTCGCGGACCGGGAGGAACGCCCCTGCCTCCTTGCGGGTGGTGTCACGGTTGCCGTCGGCCCGCTCGCGGGTGCGGGGGTACCGGTCGTGGATGCCCTGGTCGGTGCCGTGGGCTGCGGCGCTGCCGAGGCGATCGGGGACCGGAGGGCGGGGCGCGCGACCGGACGTCACCACCTCGGTCACCCCCCGCCCGCGTCCTCGCGCGCACTCGGTCGCTCTCGCTCGTTCTGGTCACGGGGCCGCCGCGCCACGGCCCGGTTCCCTCCTCGGCGGTTTCCTCCGCCCCGGCGCCCGGGGGCGCCGGTGTGCGCTGGTCACCGCCGTCTCCATCTTCGCGCGCTCCCGGAGCGGAGTGCGCCCGACCCCCGGAACCCGGAAGGGGACCCCGTCTTTCCAGTGAACCGTGTCCACCGGGGTGCGGTGGCGGGTCACGGCTGTGATCTGCGACCCTCAGCCCCTGGCGCGTACGCGCGGCGGCGCCCGCGCACGGGGGCGGCGCTCCCCCCGGTCCGAAGGACGCGCGGGACCGCCGCCCCGGACGGTTCAGAGGCCCGACGACCTCCCAGCCTCCCGGGCGGCCTCGGCGCGGGCGCGCCAGGCCGACGGGTCGGTCTCCACCGAACGCAGCCGCTCCTCGTCGACCGACACCGCGCGCACCGGCAGGGACCCGTCCTCGGGCAGCAGCGGGTCGGCGGTGACGTCGGCGGTCAGCATCTGCATGGTCGCCAGTCCGCACGCGTGGGGCAGTTCCGGCAGCGCGGCCGCCAGAGCCACCCCCGCGGCCAGGCCCACCGACGTCTCCACGGCGCTGGAGACCACCACCGGCAGACCGCACGCCTCGGCCACGCGCAGGGACGCGCGCACCCCGCCCAGCGGCTGCACCTTGAGCACGACGATGTCGGCCGCCCCGGCGGCCCGGACGCGCAGCGGGTCCTCGGCCCGGCGGACGGACTCGTCGGCGGCGACCGGCACGTCGACGCGCCGCCGTACCAGGGCGAGCTCGTCCAGGGTCGCGCAGGGCTGCTCCACGTACTCCAGACCGAACCGGTCCAGCTCCCGGACCATCCGCACGGCGGTGTCGACGTCCCAGGCGCCGTTGGCGTCCACGCGCACCCGACCCGAGGGGCCGATCGCCTCGCGCACGGCCTCGACGCGGGCCAGGTCCTCGCTCGGGGCCTGGCCCCGCTCGGCCACCTTCACCTTGGCGGTGGCGCACCCCCCGGCGCGGACGATCGCGGCGGCCCGCTCGGGGTCCACGGCGGGCACGGTGACGTTGACCGGTACCCGGTCGCGGACCGGGGCGGGCCAGCCCTGGTGGGCGGCCTCGTGACAGGCCGCCCACCAGCGCGACGACTCGCGCGGTCCGTACTCGGCGAAGGGGGAGAACTCACCCCATCCGGCCGGCCCGCGCACGAGCATGCCCTCGCGCACGGTGATGCCGCGGAACCGGTTGCGCAGTCCGATCGCGAACGCGCGCCCCCCGGTGAGCCCGTCCTCCGGGCCGGGGTCGGGGGCGGCGGTCACGGGCGGCGCGGGAACTTGTCGAACTCCGGACGGCGCTTCTCCTTGAACGCGTCCCGGCCCTCCTGGGCCTCCTCGCTCATGTAGTAGAGCATGGTGGCGTCCCCGGCGAACTGCTGCATGCCCGCGGCGCCGTCGCTGACGGCGTTGATCGCGCCCTTGACCATGCGCAGGGCCAGCGGCGACTTGTCGAGCATCTCACGCGCCCACTGCACGGTCTCCTTCTCCAGGTCCGCCAGCGGCACGACGGTGTTGACCATGCCCATGTCCAGCGCCTCCTGCGCGCTGTACTGACGGCACAGGTACCAGATCTCGCGCGCCTTCTTCAGGCCGACGGTCTGGGCCAGCAGCCAGGAGCCGTACCCGCCGTCGAAGGAGCCGACCTTGGGGCCGGTCTGCCCGAACTTGGCGTTGTCGGCGGCGATGGTCAGGTCGCAGCAGACCTGGAGGACGTTGCCACCGCCGATGGACCACCCGGCGACCATGCAGATCACCGGCTTGGGCAGGCGGCGGATCTGCACCTGGAGGTCGAGGACGTTGAGGCGGCCGATGCCCTGCTTGGCCACGGCGTCGTCGCCCATGTAGCCGTCCTCGCCGCGGATCTTCTGGTCACCGCCGGAGCAGAACGCCTGGTCACCGGCACCGGTGAAGATGATCACACCGACCTCGGAGTCGTCCCGGGCGACGTTGAACGCGTCCTGGAGCTCGAACAGGGTCTGGGGTCGGAAGGCGTTGTGGACCTCTGGGCGGTTGATCGTGATCTTGGCGATACCCTCCGCGGTCTCGTAGATGATGTCGGAATACTCGCCCGACCGCTGCCAGTCGATCACGCTGCTCACGGCTTCTGCTTCTCCTCACGGGGACACTGGGACAGCGTGGACACGAGCGACCGCGTCCACGCGTCGACCCTACGCATTGTGCCAGGCGGGCCGGGCCGTGCGGGCACGCCCCCGGCACGCCGCCCCACCGGGTCACCGACAGGCTACTCAGGCGTAGTCTGTCCCGCGTGGCACAGGAGACAGCAGAAGTATTCCCGGAATCGACGACGGCCTTCGAGGACGGCCGGCCGCTGCGTGCCGTCCGAGGCCTGGACCCGGGCCGCCTGGGAGACCTGGTGGCCCGTGCCCTGGAGGGGGACGGGCCCGCCCTGCTGCCCATCCCCGACGGGACCCCCGACACCCGCGCGGCCGAACTCCTGTCCGCGATGCGTCCCTCGTCCCTGCTGACACCGGACGGTGTCATCGGCCTCGACGGCGGTCCACCGGTCGCCCCCGACACGGCCCTGGTCATCACCACCTCCGGGTCGACCGGCCGCCCCAAGGGCGTGGAGCTGTCCGGCTCCGCGCTGCGCGCCTCGTCCCGGGCATCCGTCGAGCGCGTCGGCGCGGCGCCCGGTGACGCGTGGCTGTGCGTCCTGCCCGCCGGCCACGTCTCCGGCCTCCAGGTGATCCTGCGGGCCATGGCCACCGGCACCGAGGCGGTGCACGCGCCGTTCGACGTCGACACCGTCGCCGACCTGGCGGCCCGCCTGCGCCCGCACGTGTCCCTGGTCCCGACCCAGCTGCGCCGCCTACTGTCGGCCGGGGTGGACCTGTCGGCGTTCGGCACGATCCTGCTGGGCGGCGCGGCCGCCGAGCCCACCCTCCTGGCGGCGGCCCGCGACTCCGGAGGCCGGGTGGTCACCACCTACGGCATGACCGAGACCTGCGGCGGCTGCGTCTACGACGGGCTCGCGCTGGACGGAGCCCGGGTGCGCGTGGACGGCGACGGGCCGGGCGCGCCCGGCCGGATCCTGCTGTCGGGTCCGATGCTGTTGACGGGCTACCGACTCGCTCCCGGTGTCGCGCCCGACCCCGGCACCCTGGTCACCGGCCCGGACGGGCGTCGGTGGCTGCGCACCAACGACCTGGGGCGGGTCGACGAGCGTGGCCGCCTGCGTGTGTTGGGCAGGGCGGACGAGGTGGTCAACACCGGCGGGCACAAGGTGGTTCCCGCCCAGGTCAACGACCTGCTCCTGGCGCATCCCGCGGTAGCCGAGTCGGTGGTCGTGGGCAGGCCCGACCCCGAGTGGGGCCAGCGCGTGTGCGCGGTCGTGGTCCCCGCCGACCCGGCCGACCCGCCGACGCTGGAGGAGCTGCGGTCGTGGGTGCGCGAACGCCTGCCCTCCTACGCGGCGCCCCGTGAGCTGGAGGTGCGCGACGCGCTGCCGTTGCTGGCCTCGGGCAAGCCCGACCTGGTCGCGCTGCGCACACCCGCGCCCGGCGCCTGAGGACGGGGCCCGCCCGGTCCGGCCGCCGACCGCTGCCGGGTCTCGGATCGCTCCCGGACCGGGGTGGGACCACCGCGTCCGGACGGATGTCGGGCGGACGCGTCAGCCGTTCGGTTCCCCTCCCCCCTTCCCGCGCGCCGCCGTGCCATGGGGGCGGTCCAGGACCAGGTCTCCGGCGCGGGACAGGACCTGGAGCCGGGTCCGGCCGCCGTGGTCGGCGGCGAGGAAGTGCGCGCCGATCGCCAGGCAGAAGGCGAGCAGGCCGCGGGCCTCGACCTCGTCGGGGTCGGGGCAGAAGGTGCCGATCGTCTCGCGCAGCAGCGCCATCCGCTGGTTGTCCACCCGCCGCAGCCGTTCGGCGACGGCCTCGTCGCGCCGGGACCAGTCACGGACCGCCAGGTCGATGGGCAGCAGGCGGTCGTCGGAGAAGGTGAGCATGCCCGCGAGCTGGGCCTTGTCCCTGGGGTCGCCGCCCTCGCGCTCGACCCGGTCGAGCACCTCGTCGACGCTTTCGCGCTCCCAGGCGTCCAGCATCGCCTCCAACAATGCGTCGCGGTCCGCGAAGTGCCCGTAGAAACCGCCTTTGGTGACGCCGATCCGCTTGGCCAGCGCCTCGACGCGGACGGCGTCCGGACCGCCGTCGGCCAGAGCTCGCAGCCCTTCCTCGATCCACCTCTCACGCGGTGTGCGAACAGTACCCACGATGTGCGCCACCTCACTGTTCCAGTTCATATACGCGACCGTATACAAGGTCTAGTCTCGTTCTATACGCAAGCGTATACGCGGCGGGGCGGTCGGCGCGGATCCGAGCCGCACCAGGTCCCCGCCCTTCCCGGAGGCAGGAAAGGCGGCAGCAGCCATGAGACTCCCCCACACCGCCCACACCGCTCGGCCGTGGCGGATCCACGAACTCACCCGCGACTTCCGGCTGGAGGACGTGTGGTCGTTTCGCACCCCCGGAGCCGGACCGGACGACTTCCCCGCGATGCTCGCCGCGCTGCGGGAGGCGGGTGGGCCCGAGCGGCAGTCCGCACCGGTCCGGTTCCTGTTCGCCCTGCGCTGGAAGCTCGGAGCCCTGTTCGGTTGGGACCGGCCGACGAGCGGGGTCGGGGCCCGTGTCCGCTCGCTGCGCGACCGCCTGCCCGCCGACCTTCGACGAGCCCCGAACACCCCGGGCTCCGGCAAAGACCCGTTCACACCGGTCTACGAACTCGGCGACGAGTGCGCCAGCGAACTGGCGAACACGACCGTCCACACCGTCATGCACCTGGGGTGGGTGCCGACCGATCGGGGCGAGTACGAGCTGCGCATGGCCGCCCTCGTCAAACCCAACGGCCTGTTCGGCAGGGTGTACATGGCCGCCATCGCTCCGTTTCGCCACCTGATCGTCTACCCGGCGCTGACCCGGCAGTGGGAGGCCGCCTGGCGCGACCGCGACCGCCCGCGCCCGGCGGGCGGCACCCCGCAAACCGTCGACGGCGCCGTGGGCACGGGTGCGGTTCCCGCCTCCGTCCTCGCCCTCAGCTCGCTGTCCAGGGTGGACTACATCGACATGTTCACCCTCTCCACCGACGTGGACGCGACACCCGAGCAGTGGGCCCGGGCGATGTTCGGCGACGTCCCCGACCCCCTGGCGCGGCTGATCTGGCAGGGTCTGCTCGGCCTGCGGCTCAGCCGGGGGCCCTCCCCGGACACCGTGGCGGGATGGCGGATCACCGGACGCGGGGACGACTGGATCCGGTTGGCGACCGCCTCCCGGTCCACGTCCGACAACCTCGTCGTACGGGTGGCCGACGGGCGGGTGTCGCTGGTGACCTGCAGGCGTTACGGTCGCCCCCTCGACCGCCTCGTGTGGACCCCGCTGTCCGCCGTCCACCGCCGCCTGGCCCCCGGGGTGCTCCGCGGCGCCGTGACGGCGGTCCGGGCACCCCGCTAGAGCACCTCGGCGAAGCGGGCGCGACAGATCCCCACCCGATACGGCGATCTGTCGCGCGGTCGCGGGTGCGCGAACGCCCGCCCCCTACACCACACCGCGCACGCCCGCACCCGGCG
Organism: Nocardiopsis lucentensis DSM 44048; assembly: GCF_000341125.1. GTDB lineage: Bacteria > Actinomycetota > Actinomycetes > Streptosporangiales > Streptosporangiaceae > Nocardiopsis > Nocardiopsis lucentensis. The sequence goes on from NZ_ANBC01000758.1 coordinate 9,058, forward strand.
CCCGGGAGAACGGGGACCGGCGGAGCGGGGAGCGCCTGCGGTCGCGGGTGCGCAGCCGGAACGCGGTCGCGGCCACGAGGACGGCGCACACGAACCACAACGGTCCCAGGAACAGGTGGGACACCGGCACCGAGTCCTGGAAACCGGCGGCCACGCCGGTCTGCATGGTGCCGTAGGTGGGCAGGAGGGTGACGATGTCGCTGTCGGAGGCCGGGTTGGACACCGGGTTCTGCAGCCCCATGTCGATGATCGACAGCATGATGATGCAGAACATCCCCTCCAGCTCACCGCGGAGCAGCGACGCCAGCATCACGCCGATCCCGCCGAAGGCCAGCGCGGCGCCGAGCAGCGACAGCCACAGCATCACCGGCTGG
>NZ_ANBC01000759.1 GCF_000341125.1 Nocardiopsis lucentensis DSM 44048
CCGCCACCGCGTACGCGCACACCAGCGCGGCCGCGACCAGCAGCGCGGTGAGCTTGGCCGCGAGCAGGTAGGTGCGCGGGTATCCGGCCATCGCCAGACGCGCGTCGAACTCGGCGGACCTGAAGGTCACGATGAACATCATGAACCCGACGATCAGCGTGACGGCGTTGACGGCGCCGGAGATCTTGCTGACGTGGTTGCCGTGCACGACCACCGTCTCCCCGGTGGCGCGCAGCAGGAAGGGCACGTCGGCGCCGTCGATCACCAGGTAGACGAGGGTGATCCAGGTCGGGATGAAGAACACCACGAGGACCAGCGCCAGCCGGTTGCGCAGATGCTCCAGGAGCGCGTAGCGGGCGGCCGTGGAGTAGCGGTTCCAAGCGCGTCGCACGGTCACCCTCCCGCCACTGCGGCGGCGCCGGGAACGCTCGCGAGCCCGCCGCGGTCGTCCTCGACCAGGACACCGCCCTTCAGGCGCCACAGGACGTCGAAGCGGCCGGTGTCGAACGCGATGTGCGAGACGACCAGGACGGACCGGTCCCGGGCGCTCAGCTCGGCGGCCAGCGCCCAGAAGCGCTCGTAGGTGTCCCAGTCGAAGCCCTGGTAGGGCTCGTCCAACAGGAGCAGCGGAGGGTCGTGCATGAGGGCGAGGGTGAGGTTGAGTTTCTGTCGCGTACCTCCGCTGAGCGTGGACACCCGGTGGTGGAGGTACTCGGTGAAGTTGAGGACCTCCATCAGTTCGCGGGCCCGGTCCAACGTGGGCAGATCGTGGGCGACCTGGAAGAAGCGCAGGTGCTGGGCGACGGTGAAGGCCGGGTTGAGCACCGTGTGCTGGGGGCAGTAGCCCAGCCCTCCGGGGTGGTCAACGGCACCGTGGTCGGGTGAGAGGTGGCCGGAGAGGATGCGCAGCAGCGTGGTCTTGCCGGAACCGTTCTCCCCGACCACGCCCGCCAGGCAGCCGGGCGGGAGTTCCATGCGCACTCCTCGGAGCACGTGGTGGCGGCCGTAGGACTTGTGGACGTCCGTGACCGCGAGAGTGGGTGTGGAGCCGGGCACGTCGGGAACCTCCTGGGGGTCGGGGCTGGTCGTGCGGGAACGGGTGGTCACTCGGCCTCGCGCTGGGCGCAGTAGTGCCCGAGCGCGCGTATCCGGACCGAGTGCCAACTGGGTGCGACGAGGTCCTGGAGAGGTTTCCACGCGGTGTCGACCAGCCCGCGCGCCTCGTCGACACAGGCCTCGACGGCGCCGTGGGCCTCCAGCTCCGCCACGGTGGAGGCGACGGTCGCGCGGTCGGCGTCACCGCCCCTGACGGCGTGCCAGATCTCGCGCACCCGCGGGTCCGGGAGGCGGCCCACGGCGTGCGCCAGGGGCATGGTGACCTTGCCCGCGTGCAGGTCCTCAGCGGTGTGCTTGGTGCGCACGCGTCCGCCCGAGGCCCCATGTGCGGTGACGCCACGCAGGTCCATGACGTCGTCACTGATCTGGTAGGCCAGCCCGACGTCCTCGAAGTAGTCGCCCACGGCCGTGATCAGCTCCTGGTCCGCACCCGCGATGAGGGCGCCCATCTCGGCCACACCGCGGACCGGAGCGGCGGTCTTGAGCCGGTGCGCGGTCCGCAGGCGGCGCAGGAGCCGGGACGCGTCCCCGGTGGCCACCGCCGCGTNTGCCCCGCGTGCCCGGCGCGCAGCACCCGCAGATAGATCTGGTAGGCGCGCAGCCGCAGCCGGTCGTCGTCGGGCAGGATCTCGCGCAGCACCCGGTCGAAGACGAAGTAGGCCGCGGTTCCCGCGTTGACCGCGGTGGGGACGCCGAAGACGGTGTGGGCGGAGGGCCGCCCCCGGCGGAGCGGTGACTCGTCCTGGACGTCGTCGACGACCAGACAGCCGGTGTGCATCAGCTCGGTGGCGGCCAGGAGGGGCCGGTACCGCTCGCTGTCTCCCCCGCACAGCTCGATGGCCGCGACGGCGACGTAGGAGCGCCAGCACTTGCCCAGGCCGTCGGTGGCGTGGCGCAGCGGCTCCACGAGGTGGTGGTGCAGGTCCTCGGCCACGAGGGCGTCCAGCCGCTCGGGGCGGTCCTCGGATCCGGCGACGCCGGGCAGCGATCCGTCGGGACGCGAGGGGTAGAGCCGCTCGATCTCGCGCAGGGTCACGTCGCGGACCCGGGTGACGTACCGCTCGAAGTCCCCGATCCGGTTGGAGGGCAGCACCTCGCACACCCCGTGTCCGCGGACGGGCCGACCGGCCATGGTCCCCTCCACCGAGACGTGCGCCTCCAGCATGCCCGGGAAGAGGAACAGCGAGCGGACCTCCTGGTGGGGGAACCAGGTCCGCGCCTCCAGGCGCAACTCCAATTCGGGGACCTCCACCTCCCAGGCGGTGTCGTAGGTGTTCAGGGTCGGCAGCGACGTCCACGACCGGGTCGCGGAGAGTCGTGCCGACGCCTCGGTCCGGCGGCCGTCGGGGGCGACCGCCA
>NZ_ANBC01000760.1 GCF_000341125.1 Nocardiopsis lucentensis DSM 44048
TCGGTGGGCGGCGGGGCGTCGAAACGGTACCTGGGGGATCCTGTCGCACGCTCGTACCAGGCGTCTCCTGTGACCGACTCCGTGCGTCCGCCATCGCGGACCGAGCCCGCCACGGCGAGCCGGGGGACGAAGTAGGTGCGCATGGCGCCGCGTCCGGGCCAGGTGGCCGAGTGCCGGAAGAGCTGATCGGTGACCGGTTTGAGGGGCGTGAGACGCAGTGAGAAGCCCGATTCGGCCCCGTCGGCGTCGACCAGGTAGTCGTCGCCGTCCCTGCGCAGACGCGCGATCCCGTAGTCGAGGTCGAGCCGACTCGGTTCGATGCGCACACGACCGGGCAGGCGGCGGTCGGGCAGGAAGCCGCGCCCCTGCTCCAAGGCTTCGGTGAGGGCGCGCCGCACACGCGGGTCGATGCTCCGGTCGTTGCCCGCCAGGGACTTGACGAGTTCCGCGCAGCTCTCGTTCATCCACGACTCACCGGTGTGGGTGGCCTCGGCGGGGTCGCTGCGGAACCAGACGACGGTGTGCGCGTCGAGGGTCGTGCCGTCGGGGGTCAGGGTCCGGTGCCGGACGAAGTAGAACACCAACCCGAACTCGCCGTCGTCGCCCTCCAGGTGCGCGTTGAACCACCACCACTCCATACCGTCGGACCGACGTGGAAGTTCTAGGGAGGCCAGGTCGGGCGCCTCGCCCCGGACCGGCCGGTCACCGTGCCGTTCGGACCCCGGTCGGTTCGTCGGCGCCGTTTCCGTCCGCGTCTGGGTCATACGTTCGCTCTCCCTCGTGCGCGGCCCGGGCCGCGCGGATTCCGGATCAAGGCACAACGCGGCGGCGTCGACGCGGTGTACGGAGATTCCACTCGTTCCTTGCGACACCGACGCATGACCGGTTCGCAATGGATTGGGCGTGATCTGTCGAATTCTAGGGAAATCAACCGACCCGCATCCGGGATTCAGCGTAGCGACGGTTGGCATCGCGTTCAATTCGACGGCCGCTCCGACAGTCCGCAATATCCCAAACGAGAACGATTTCACAGTATTTTTCGCAACCCCACACGACCACCCCATTCGCCCCACTCCCGCCGTTCGCCGACGTCCGCGACCGCAGCGACCACCATCACCCCTGGCGGCCGGGGATTCGGGGGACACGAACCCGCCCGACCACCACCGATTCACAAAATTCCACAAAAAGGACGTTCCTTCCAGCCGCCACCGGAACCCCGAACCACGCCAACCAGAACCACACGGAACCCCTTCCAGGGGCGGGCAGGATTCGGACTGAAAAAGCCGTTCGTTTTGACACCCGACCGACGCTCGTGGGCGACATCGAGGATCGACATACGGAAGCACCACCGAACACGATGGTGTTTTCATCCGCCTTAGCGATTAATTGAGAAAAACCCGGAAAACACACTTTCGCCGGAACGGCGCCGACAACCACGCCCCCGCCCCAGGTCGCGACCATGGTCGTTCACCCACCCGGAGCCGACCTCCGGGCAGCCCCTACGCCGAACCGGCGTTACCGGTGCACTCCGAACACATGGGACCCTGACCTCAGCGGGTACGACGGTCGACGCCGCCGACACCCGCGCCAGGTGACCTGGGTACACGGACGCCCCACCGCCGACGGACCCGCCCGCACCCCTCGTGCGCGGTGTCCGCAAAGGGCGGGGAACTTCCGGAAGTCCCCCGACGTCTACCTGTGTATCCGGTCCCACGGCCCCTCTTTCCCAAGGAGGTCCGCAGTTGGCGAGAGCCATCGGTCCACTCGTTCCCGACCCTGCGCCCTCCCCTGTGCCCGCCGGCCCATGGGGGCCCTGTCGCATCACGCCGGAAGCGAGCTCCCTTACCCGCTCCCGGCCGGCCATGGCCACTGATCACACAGTGATCCATGCCACTCCGTCCGATATCCAATCGAGACAGGGAACATTTGACTCGCCGACACGTTGGACATATTGGCGCGTCCAGTCGGCGGGAACCCTCCGCCACGTGCCACCCGTCACGGAAGGGAGGGAGGTGCCCAGATGACGAGCACTGCCTCTGCCGCTTCGGTCTCCTTCGCCGAAGTCCCCGCAGAGACCGCTCCGAACCAGGAGGCCGCCGCCCGGGCGGCCCTGTCCGACCTGCTCACCCGCGGGCGCTCTCAGGGACACCTGTCCCTCTCCGAACTGCGTACCGCTTTCTCCGCGGCCGGGATCACCGCTCCCGACGGCCGCTCCATCCTGCGTGAACTCACCGAGAACGGAGTCCGTCTCGCCAACGGGGGCGACGACTCCGCGCCGGTGGCCGATCCTGACGCCGAGGACGACGTGCTGGAAGACACTCTCATCGCGACGGTGCCCGACACCGACGAGGCACCCAAGGCCGCATCCGGCAAGGTCGCGTCCCGCAAGGGCCCCTCCACCCGGAGGAAGTCCCGTTCCACGCGACGCGCCAAGAAGACCGAGACCACCCAGGCCACCACCGATCCGGAGACCGGTGAGGCCGACCTCGACGACCAGTCACCCGCCATGGGCGACTCGGTCCACACCTACCTCAAGGCCATCGGCCGACGCCAACTGCTCACGGCTGAGCAGGAGGTCGACCTGGCCAAGCGGGTGGAGGCCGGTCTCTACGCCGAGTACCGCCTCGGCCTGCACGGCGAGGTGGACGGCTCGGTGGACATGGCCGAGGCCGAGCTGGAGGAACTGGAATGGGTGGCCGAGGACGGCCGCCAGGCCAAGTCCCACATGCTGGAGGCCAACCTGCGCCTGGTGGTCTCGGTCGCCAAGAAGTACAGCGACCGGGGGATGTCACTGCTGGACGTGGTCCAGGAGGGCAACCTCGGCCTGATCCGCGCCGTGGAGAAGTTCGACTACACCAAGGGCTTCAAGTTCTCCACCTACGCCATGTGGTGGATCCGCCAGGCGATCCAGCGCGGCTTCGCCGACTCAGCCCGCACGATCCGCCTGCCCGTGCACGTCCTGGAGCTGCTGAGCAAGGTCAGCCGCCTGGAGCGTGACATGCACCAGGCGCTGGGCCGCGAGCCCACCCCGGAGGAGCTGGCACTGGAGCTGGACAAGACCCCGGCCCAGATCGAGGAGCTGCTGCGGGTCACCCGCCAGCCGATCAGCCTGGACTCGACCATCGGCGAGGACGGGGAGACCCGTATCGGCGACCTGATCGAGGACGTGGACGCCTCGGAGGCCTCCGAGGTGGTCGACCGCCAGCTCATGGCCGACCAGCTGCGCAACGCGCTGTCGGACCTGGAGCCGCGTGAGGCGACGATCATGTCCCTGCGCTTCGGTCTCATGGACGGCCGTCCCCGCACGCTGGACGAGATCGGCAAGCACCTGGGCCTGACCCGCGAGCGCATCCGCCAGCTGGAGAAGCAGTCGCTGTCCAAGCTGCGCCACCCCAGCCGCGCGCAGCAGCTGCTGGACTTCGCCAGCTGACGACGGTTCGCGTTCCGCGACCGGCGGCC
>NZ_ANBC01000761.1 GCF_000341125.1 Nocardiopsis lucentensis DSM 44048
TGTCCGGACCGCCGTCCCAGGTCAGGGAGAACCCGGATATCTCCCTGACTTCACTGGTCGACAGCGGTGGCCGGGCTCCGGAAGTGGGACGATGGACGCCATGACGGACACTCCCCCGCGACGCCACGACGAGATCTCCGCAGCCCTGCGCGCCAGCCGCGAACTCGGCCCCGAGTACGACGAAGCACTGGCCGCCTCCCTGGTGGAGCGGATCGACGACACCATCGACGAACGAGTGCGCCACCACGTCGCCGAGCGGCTGGACGAAGCGCACCACCCCCGGCGCGGAATGTCGGGCAACACCGCGCGCTTCGTGCTGGCCCTGGTGACCCTCGGGCTGAGCATCCCGCTGACCGCCATGACCGCCACCCTGGTCGCGGGCGAGGCCGTGGCGTTCCTGTGGGCGGGGCTGATCATCTTCTACATCGTCGTCGTCAGGGGCATGAGCCGCTGAGCGCCCCCGAACACCGGAGCCGGGTGAACGACCCCGCGCGGCGGTCCGGCGACCACCACGCGGGCCCGCCCGGACCTCAGCCCTCCAGGGCGGCGCGCACGATCTCGAGCGCTTCCCCGCGGTCGAGCCCCACACGCGAGATCACCTCGGCGTAGGCTCGGGCGGCCGCCAGGGCCTCCGCGCGCTGGTCGTCACCCGAGGCGGCCACGAAGGTCCCCGACCGGCCCCGTGTCTCGACCACCCCGGCCTGTTCGAGCTCCCGGTAGGCACGCGCCACCGTGTTCACCGCCACGGACAGCTGCCCGGCCAACGCCCGAACCGTGGGCAACCGGTACCCCACGGGCAGTTCGCCGTTGGCAGCCGCGATCGCGACGATCGTCCGGATCTGCTCATAGGGCGGTACCTTCGACGTCGGATCAATGCGGATGAACTCCGCCATCTCCTTCTGCGCTCCCCACCAGGCTCCTGTCCCCGCGTACGCGAGGAGACCGTGTTCGATCAGCCGCAATCCAACGTACCGTTCCCATGGCGATGGGCCGGTGTCGGCCAAACCATACGAAACCGGACCGGAGGTTCGGTGGTGCTCTCCCGGCCGGTCCTGGAGATCGCGGGACAGCACGAACTGATCACGTAGGCGTACCCGGCTCTGGCCACCCCTAAAGTGCCCACCCCGTATCTCGTGTGAGCCCGTGGTGGCCCCAGCAGGGCCCGGTCGGCGGGGCGGCGGTCAGGCGACCGGGCGGGGGATCCGCTGAACCCCGTGCAGACGGTGGTCCTCCCGGGCGGTGAGCAGGCGCTCGGCGACGCGCGTCGCCTCCCGGACCTCGGGCCGGGCCAGGCGCTTGCGGCGGTGAATGCGATCACGGTAGCCCCGGACACCGACCAGGACCCGCTCACGCGCGTAGGCGGCGCGCATGGCCTCGGTGAGCACCCCGTCCAGGACCAGCCCGAGGTGGCGCAGCTCCGTCGCCGAGGCGTGCCTGTCGTGTGCCTCCGCCAGGGCCGCCTCGGCCCCGGCGACCGCCGCCAGGAGTTCGGGCAGCCGCTCGGCCTCCTCCCGGTCACGCGCGAGGCTCTCGCGCGCCTGCGTCCTGGTCTGCTCGGTCAGTGCCATGTGTCACTCCGTACACGCGTCCAGTCGGTCAAGCTCACTCTAGAGTGACGTGGATCATCTCGCGACCGGTTCCGCGCGTCGAAGGTGGCCACCCGCACGCCGTACCGCCACGCTGTCGGTGCACATCCCCGAAAGGACCACAGTGAGCAGGAACTACGCCGGACTCAGCCGGGAGCGCATCATCGTCGAGGCGCTGCACATCATCAGTGGACGCGGCCTGGGCGGCCTGTCCATGCGCCGCCTCGGCGACGCCCTGGAGGTCGAGGCGATGGCCGTCTACCACCACTTCCCCCTCGGCAAGGAGCAGCTCTTCAACGCCATCGCCGCCTACGTGACCTCCCCCTCCCCCACCGGCACGGCGCTCGGCGCGGAAGCGGCCGAGGAGGAGGGGCGGGACACGGAGGAGGGCGGCCCGGACAGCGTGGAGGTCGTGGATCCGGGCCCCTGGGACGCCCGACTGACCGACTGGGCCCGCGTCTACCGCGCCCGGCTGCTGGAGTACTCGGGCGCCCTGTCCCTGTTGGTCCACCGCGCCCCGCGCACCGAGGCCGACACCGCCACGCGCGCCCTGGTACACGGCGCCTTCACCGAGGCGGGCCTGTCGGGGGACGACGTGGAGCGCGCGGCCGACGCCCTGTACTCGTACTGCGTCGGCGCGGTCATCCACGAGGTGCGCCACCGCGACGACGAGGACGCTCCCGACGGGGCGGAACGCGAGGTCAGGTTCCGGTTCGGCCTGCGGTCACTGTTGCGGGGGCTCACCGCCGCGGACGCGTGAGAGGCGACGAAGGGCGTGGAACCATGTGGCCCGCCGGATCGTCTCTCTACCCAGGGGTGCACCGTCGTCGATCCTCGTTCCTCGTCCCGCCGCCCCAGGGCCGAGGACTACAGAAAGCTCTCCCATGGTCTTCAAGAAGATTCTCGCCGGTATCGGAGTCGGCGGGGCCTCGGTGGAAACGACGCTGGACACACCCGTCGTCCAGCCCGGAGGCGTCATCCGAGGCACCGTGCACATCCAGGCGGGCGACGTCGAGCAGCAGATCGACGAACTCACCGTCGGCCTGGAGTCCCGGGTGGAGGTCGAGTCCGGGGACCACGAGTACACCCGCAACGTGGAGTTCCAGCGCGTGCGGGTGGGCGGCCAGGCGGTGATCGCCCCCGGGCAGAACTTCCGGGTGCCGTTCGAGCTCCCCGTCCCCCACGAGGCCCCGATCACCAGCGTCCGCGGCCAGCGCCTGCACCCGATGAACGTGGGCGTGAACACGCGTCTGCACCTGGCCGGGGCCGTGGACCCGGGGGATCTGGACCCGGTGGCGATCGAGCCGCTGCCGTCCCAGGCCGCCTTCCTGGACGCCCTGATCCGGCTGGGCTTCTCCTTCCGCCACGCCGACCTGGAGCAGGGCCGGATCCGGGGCACGCGCCAGACGCTGCCCTTCTACCAGGAGATCGAGTACTTCGCCGCCCGCCGGTACGAGGGGCTCAACGCCCTCGAGCTGTCGTTCGTCGCCGACCAGCACGGCATGGACGTCGTCCTGGAGCTGGACAAGAAGCGCGGGCTGCTCTTCTCCGAGGGCAGCGACACCTACCACCACGTGGCCGTCACCCACCAGGAGGGAATCGACCGCGACTGGGCGGACTACCTGCACCAGTGGATCGACGCGCTGGCCGGACGCAGGCGGATGTTCTGACCCCGGCGGACCCGGGGCCGGTCGCCGTCCCCGGGTCCGGCCCCGGCGCGCTCGCCGGGTCAGCCGCCGTTCCCGCGCAGGCGGAGGCGTTCGGCGCGGTGGCGTCTGGCCTCGTCGGCGTCCAACACCGGCGCCGCCGCCAACAACTGACGCGTGTACTCGCTCCGCGGATCCTCGTACACGCTGTCGCTGTCGCCCATCTCCACGATCTCA
>NZ_ANBC01000762.1 GCF_000341125.1 Nocardiopsis lucentensis DSM 44048
GGGAGAACTACTGGCCGCCTGCGGGGAAAACACACTGGCCATTGACATTTCTCAACCCCCTCGACGGGCGGGCGCCTCATCCTGCTCCTGGTGCTGCCGACGCCGCTGGTCCCCCCGCCGTTGTGAGCCCTGCGCCACGGCGGGGATCGTGGCGCAGGGCTCACCTCCGTCACCGGCCGAGGAACCCACTCCGGCCCGGTGTGCGTTTCCCCGGGCCGTGGGGTCACCCGCAGAACACCCGCACCTTGGCTGTGGTGGACTCTCGCCCCCAGATCGAACGGGCCGGACCGGGGTCGACACGTTCGGCAGGATTTCTTGGGGGCGCCGCCTCACGTGTACCGGGCCAGGAACCCGTACTCCCCGACGACGATCGTCGCCCGCCTCGTGCCGTAGCCGTCCTCGTCGACGGCCTCGCAGGTGCCCACCTCCTCGCCGACGGCTGCCCCGGTCACCTCCGGAAGGTCGCACAACACGTACTCGGTCCCACCCGACCAGCGCAGGTAGTCCTCCACGACGTCGCGCACCACCGGCCCGGCGGGTAGCTCCGCGGTGTACTGGAGCCACGTCTGGTCGATCACCTCGGGCATGAACTCCCACGAGTCCTCGATGGTGACGACGTAGTCGTAGCTGTCCCCCAGGAACGTCACCGTGCAGGTGACCTGCCTGTCCTGACCGGTGATCGTGGGACACGTGTAGGTGGCCTCGGGGTCGGTGGTGCCGGCGAACTCCGAGACCTCCACCAGGGCCTCCCACGCGATGCTTTCGCCGAAGGCGGCGTCGGAACCGGGTTCGGGGGGAAGGTCGAGCTGGAACGGTCCCGTGGCGTCGTAGGCGGTGGGGTCGTTCTCGGGGATCGGGCCCCGGCGGAACCCGGAGGTGTCCACGGCGCATCCGGCGAGTACGACAGCCGAAGCGAGGGCGGCCACCACTGCGGCCCGCTCGTTCGTCACGATGTCTCCCAAGGGGGTTGGGGCTGGGGGTCGTGCACTGCGATGTCGGGGAGGGCCGGAAAGTTTGAACCGGGAGGGGCGGCGGGTGCCCGGTGGTTGACGGGGGCCGGGTAGGGGGAGGGGAAGCATGAGGCGGCGGCCGATCGGGGTGCGCTCCGCGCGGACCGCGGCCGCTGTCGGCATCCATCGGGAAGGGGGCCCGACATGCCCGGGGACGTCGTCGTCGGAGTGGATGGTTCACGGCCCGCGTTGCGGGCACTGGAGTGGGCCGCCCAGGAGGCGGCCCTGCACGAACGGTCGCTGCTCGTCGTTCACGCGCTGCCGCGGTACGAGTTCGACATGCCGCTTGCGCCCGGGCGGTGGACCGAGGCCGAGAACTACGGCCGCGAGGTGGTCGCCGAGGCGGTCACGGTGGTGTCCGGGAGCTACCCGGGTCTGCGCGTGGAAACGCGCACGCGTCCGGCGCGTGCGGTGGACATGCTGTTGGAGGCCTCGGATCGGGCGTTCGCGGTCGTGGTGGGGTCCCGGGGGTACGGCGGGTTCCACGAACTGCTGCTGGGCTCGACGGGACTGCAGTTGGTCGGGCACGCCGGCTGCCCGGTGGTCGTGGTGCGCGACGGGCCGATCGCCCCGCGGCACGAGATCGTGGTGGGTGTGGACGGCTCGGAGTACTCCTCGTCCGCGGTGGACTACGCGTTCGCGGAGGCCCAGGCGCGCGGGGTGGGTCTGCGTGCGCTCCATGCCTGGGCCGCTGGTGTGGGTGGGTCGGGCGAGGACCGGGAGGCGGCTGTCGGGGAGGCCTGGGGGGTGTTGTCCCGTGCGCTGGACCCCTGGCGTGAGAAGGTCCCCGAGGTGCGGGGGGTCGAGGAGCTGACGCTCGACCGCCCGGCGCGGGCGCTGGTCAGGGCGTCGGAGCTGGCTGATCTGGTGGTCGTGGGTTCGCGTGGCCGGGGTGGCTTTCGCGGGTTGGTCCTGGGGTCGGTCAGCCACGCGGTCGTGCACCACGCGTTGTGTCCGGTGGTGGTCGCGCGGCCGCGTGGCTGACGGTCGTGTGCGTGGGTCAGTGCGAGCGTTCGGCTCGCGGGACGGTGCCGTGGGTGTGGTGTGTGCCCGCGGGTGCGGGGGTGGTGCGCGGTCGGGTCTCGTTGGCCGGGGCGGTCCGGTCGTGGCCGGGGAGTGCGGTGGCCTCGGTGCCGGGCACGTCGTTGGGCGTGCCGTTGAAGGCCTGGTCGCGGCTGCGGTGCATCTCGGCCCGGAACCGGGTGTTCGTGGTGGTCTCCTGGTGGTTGGTCACAGGCCGTGGCGGCGGTCGCCCATGGCCTGCTCGCACAGACGGGCCTCCGTCGTGGCGGTGAAGGGGTCGTTCATGCCGCGTACGGCGTCGCGGGTGTCCTCGGCGACGAGGTCGGCGTTGATCGCTCCGGCGGCCGTCGAGCCGGAGGCGGCCGAGAGCAGGACGGTGGCGGCGGGGTTGGTGAGGTTTCCGGCGGCCCACACGCCCGGGATGGGGGTGAGGCCGGTGGGGTCGGTGGCGATGTGGGCTCCGCTGGGGTGGGGGGTGGGTTCCAGTCCGAGTGTGGTCAGGAGTCGTGCGCGTGGGACGGCTCTGGGTGCGATGGCCAGTGCCCGTAGCGGGATCGTCTCGCCGGTGTCCAGGTGGACGCCGGTGAGGTGGTCGTCGGTGGTGTCCAGTTCGGTGACCTGGCCGGTCACGACGGTGATCTGGCGTGCGGCCAGTTGTTCGGCCTCCTGGGGGGTGGGGTGGGGGTTGGTGTGGAGCAGGAGGGTGAGTTGGTCGGTCCACTGGCGGAACAGCAGGGCTTGACGCACGCTGTGGGGGCTGGTGGCCAGGACGCCGATCGGTTGGTCGCGGACTTCCCAGCCGTGGCAGTAGGGGCAGTGCAGGACGTCGTGTCCCCAGCGTGCTCTCAGGCCGGGGATGTCGGGCAGGTCGTCGGTGATTCCGGTGGTGACCAGGAGTCGTCTGGCGCGGACGGTGCGGCCGGTGTCGAGTGCGACGGTGAACCCGTCGTCGTCCTTGGTCGCTGACTGGGCGAGGCCGGTGGTGATGTGGCCGCCGTAGCGGGGGACTTCGTCGCGCCCGGNGCGGGTGAGGAAGCCGTGCATGTGGGTGGCCGGGGCGTTGCGGGGTTGGTCGTTGTCGACCACCAGTACCGATCGTCGGGCTCGGCCGAGCATGAGTGCGGCGTTCAGGCCGGCGGGTCCTCCGCCGACGATCACCACGTCGTAGCGGTCGTTGTGGGTCTGTCGTGTCATCGTGACCACCTCCGCGGCCAATCTGCCTTCCGGGGTGGCCGGGCTGCAAAGTTCTTTGCCGGAACCGCAAAACGTGTGCTCGGTGCCCGTGGGTGTGGTGGTCGTGGCGGTCAGGATTCGAGAAGCCCCGGTCGCGGGGGCGCCGATAGCGTGGTCCGTATGGACGTCGCCCGGGCCCGCCGTCGCGGGGAGCCCGCGGTTCGCGCGGTGCGCGGGGGCGTGCCCACCCATGAGACGGAGGCGTGATGGACATGGCCGCGAGGTCCGGCGCGGGGGCGTTCGAGCCGCACACCGCCGACAGCCACGATTTGATCCGTGTGCACGGTGCGTGCGAGAACAATCTCAAGGACGTCAGTGTCGAGCTTCCCAAGCGCCGGTTGACGGTGTTCACCGGTGTCTCCGGGTCGGGGAAGAGTTCGCTGGTGTTCGGGACGGTCGCCGCGGAGTCGCAGCGGTTGATCAACGAGACCTACAGTGCGTTCGTGCAGGGTTTCATGCCGGCGTTGGCGCGGCCGGAGGTCGATGTGCTGGACGGGTTGACGACGGCGATCATCGTCGACCAGCAGAGGTTGGGGGCCGACCCCAGGTCGACGGTCGGTACCGTCACCGACGCCAACGCGATGCTGCGGATCCTGTTCAGTCGGTTGGGTACGCCGCATGTCGGTTCGCCCGGCGCGTTCGCCTTCAATGTTGCCTCGGTGCGGGCCAGTGGTGCGATCACGGTCGAGCGCGGTGACCGCAAGGCGGTGAAGCAGACCTTCAGTCGTGCGGGTGGGATGTGTACGAACTGTGAGGGGCGGGGCGCGGTCTCCGATGTCGATCTGACCCAGCTCTACGACGACTCCAAGTCGATCGCGCAGGGCGCGTTCACCATTCCCGGGTGGAAGTCGGACAGTTTCTGGACGGTGCGGTTGTACGCCGAGTCGGGTTTCCTGGATCCGGACAAGCCGATCCGGGAGTACACCGAGCAGGAGATGGCCGACTTCCTGTACCGGGAGCCGACCAAGGTGAAGGTGGAGGGGGTCAACCTCACCTATGAGGGGTTGATCCCGAAGGTGCGCAAGTCGTTCCTGGCCAAGGACCGGGAGGGGATGCAGCCGCACATCCGGGCGTTCGTGGACCGGGCGGTGACCTTCACCGCTTGCCCGGAGTGCGGGGGGACGCGGCTCAACGAGGCGGCCCGGTCGTCGCGGATCGGTGGGGTCAACATCGCTGAGGCGTGCGCGATGCAGATCAGTGACCTGGCCGGGTGGGTGCGCGGGTTGGATGAGCCTTCGGTGGCGCCGCTGTTGGAGGCGTTGCGGCGGACCCTGGACTCGTTCGTGGAGATCGGGTTGGGTTACCTGTCGTTGGAGCGGTCGTCGGGCACGTTGTCGGGTGGTGAGGCGCAGCGGGTCAAGATGATCCGTCATCTGGGTTCCTCGCTCACCGACGTCACCTACGTGTTCGACGAGCCCACCACGGGGTTGCACCCCCATGACATCCAGCGGATGAACGAGTTGCTGCTGCGGTTGCGGGACAAGGGCAACACGGTGCTGGTGGTGGAGCACAAGCCGGAGGTGATCGCGATCGCCGACCATGTCGTCGATCTGGGGCCCGGTGCCGGCACGGAGGGCGGCACCGTCTGTTTCGAGGGTTCGGTGGAGGGGTTGCGGTCGGCCGGTACGGTCACCGGGCGGCATCTGGAGGACCGGGCGTCGGTGAAGGAGTCGGTGCGCACGCCCACCGGGGTGTTGGAGATCCGGGGCGCGAGCACGCACAACCTGTGTGACGTCGACGTCGACATCCCGTTGGGGGTGCTCACGGTGGTCACGGGTGTGGCCGGGTCGGGGAAGAGTTCGCTGGTGCACGGGTCGGTTCCCGCCGGTGCGGGGGTGGTGTCGGTCGACCAGGGCGCGATCCGTGGTTCGCGGCGCAGTAACCCGGCGACCTACACGGGTCTGCTCGATCCGGTGCGTAAGGCGTTCGCGAAGGCCAACGGTGTGAAGCCGGGGCTGTTCAGCGCCAACTCCGAGGGGGCCTGTCCGGTGTGCAACGGTGCCGGGGTGATCTACACCGATCTGGCGATGATGGCGGGTGTGGCGTCGCCGTGTGAGGAGTGTGAGGGCAGGCGGTTCCAGGCGCGGGTGCTGGAGTATCGCCTGGGTGGTCGGGACATCGGTGAGGTGTTGGGGATGTCGGTCGCCGAGGCGCACGTGTTCTTCGGTGGTGAGGGGGCCAAGGTGCCGGCGGCCGTGCGGATCCTGCGGCGGTTGGAGGATGTGGGGTTGGGGTATCTGCGGCTGGGTCAGCCGCTGACCACGTTGTCGGGTGGGGAGCGGCAGCGGTTGAAGCTGGCGGTGCACATGGCCGAGAAGGGTGGCGTCTACGTTCTGGACGAGCCGACCGCGGGTCTGCACCTGGCCGATGTGCGGCACCTGTTGGGGCTGCTGGATCAGCTGGTGGACTCGGGCAAGTCGGTGATCGTGGTGGAGCACCATCAGGCGGTCATGGCGCACGCCGACTGGATCGTCGATCTGGGTCCGGGGGCGGGGCACGACGGTGGGCGGGTCGTCTTCGAGGGTAGGCCCGCCGATCTGGTCGCCGCCCGTTCGACGGTGACCGGTGAGCACCTGGCGGCCTACGTGGGGTCGGGGCCCCTGGTCGGGCGCCGTTGAGGGAGGGCGTCGTGGGACACTGGCGGTGTGAGGCGTCAGAGTCTGGATGATCTGGTCCGGTTGCGGCGGGCCCGTGACCGGATGGACCGTGACTACACCGAGCCGCTCGACGTTTCGGCGTTGGCGCGTGGGGCGTTGATGTCGCCGGGCCATTTCTCCCGGAGTTTCCGGGCGGCGTTCGGTGAGACGCCCTACCAGTATCTGATGACGCGTCGGATCGAGCGGGCCAAGGCGTTGTTGCGGCGTGGCGATCTGACGGTGACCGAGGTGTGTTTCGCGGTGGGCTGTACGTCGCTGGGGTCGTTCAGTGCGCGGTTCTCGGAGTTGGTCGGTGAGAGTCCGAGCGCCTATCGGGCACGCGACCATGAGGAGGGTGCGGCCGTCCCGGCGTGTGTGGCCAAGATCCACACGCGTCCGCTCAGGGGTTGAGCCGCCGGGCGTGGTGGGGTTTCACGTCGTGGGTTCGCACGCGTGCGGTCCCGGTCGCAGTAGGTGGTCGCGGACGCGGATGACGTGCGGGTTGTAGGGGGTGCCTGGTCGTTGGGCCAGGTAGGCGGTGTTGATGGGTGGGTCGTCGGTCTCGTGGAGCAGGACGAGCGCCCCGGAGGCGAAGGCGTCCCTGCACAGGTAGGTGGGCAGGACGCTGAAGCCCGCTCCGGCGGCCACGGCGGCCAGTACGCCGCGAAGGTCGGGCACGGTCAGGCAGGCGCGGCAGGTCAGGCGGCGGCCGAAGACGTGGCGCCAGTAGCGGCGCACGATGGGCAGGTCCTCGGCGTAGGTGACCAGGGGTACCTCGTGCAGGGCGGTGGGGCCTTCCTCGGCCAGGCGGTCCTTGACGCGGTGGGCCCATGTGGGTGCGGCGACCAGGGCGAACTCCTCATCGGCCAGGGGTTCGGAGAGCAGGCCGCGGCCGCGGGGGCGGGTGGTGGAGATGACCAGGTCGTAGCGGCCCGCGCGGAGTTCGTCGAGGAGGGGGTCGGTCAGACCGGTGGTCACGCGTAGGCGGACGCCGTCGGCGACCAGTGGGGCCAGGGAGGTCATGACGCACGTGCACAGGTATTCGGCGGGTCCGGCCAGGTGGACGGGGGCGGTGGGTGCCAGGTGTTCGGGGTCGTGGCCGGTGGCGGCGGTGAGTGCGTCCAGGGGGGTGGCGACGCGGGCGGCCAGGTCGTGGGCGAGGGGGGTGGGGGTGACTCCGCGTGGCAGGCGTTCGAACAGGTCCTGGCCGTTGGTGCGTTCCAGGTTGCGGATCTGGGTGGTGACGGTGGGTTGGGACAGGCCCAGGAGTGAGGCGGCCGCGGTGAAGGATCCGGACCGGTACACGGCCAGGAAGGTGCGCAGCAGGTTGAGGTCCGGTTGTGCCGCCGGCAGGGGCGGTGTGGCCGGGTCGTCGGGGTCGGTGTGCCTCA
Organism: Nocardiopsis lucentensis DSM 44048; assembly: GCF_000341125.1. Taxonomy (GTDB): domain Bacteria; phylum Actinomycetota; class Actinomycetes; order Streptosporangiales; family Streptosporangiaceae; genus Nocardiopsis; species Nocardiopsis lucentensis. The sequence continues at coordinate 7,294 of NZ_ANBC01000762.1, forward strand.
TGGTTGTTGAGTCTACGAAGGTGTGCGCTGTGGTGGGCCTGTCGTCGCGTGGTGGTGGGGCCGGTCCCGGGCCGTGGTCGGTTGTGTGGGACCGGCCGTGGTGTGTCCTTGGCGGGTCAGCGTTGGGCGGTGGGGCGAATGATGATCTCGTTGACGTCGACGTCGGCGGGCTGGTCGATGGCGTAGGCCACGGCGCGGGCGACGGCGTCGGAGGGGATGTGCGCCGCCCGGTACCCGACCATGAGTTCGGCCGCGTGCGTGTCGGTGATGTGATCGGCGAGTTCGGACTCGACGACTCCCGGGGAGACGGTGGTGACCCGGATCGATGGGTCGGCCTCCTGGCGGAGTCCCTCGGTCAGGGCCAGGGCCGCGTACTTGGTCGCCGAGTAGATCGCCGAGGTGGGTGAGACCTGGTGCGCCCCGATCGAGGCGATGGTGATGACGTGTCCCGATCGGCGGTCGTTGAAGTGCGGTAGTACCGCGGCGATGCCGTTGTAGAGTCCCCGCACGTTGACGTCGAGCATCCGGTCCCATTGGTCGACGAGCAGTGACTCCAGGCGCGAGAGCAGCATCACGCCCGCGTTCCCGACGAGGACGTCCAGGTGCCCGTGGGTGGCGGTCACGTTTGAGACGAGTTCGGTGAAGGCGTCCCGGTCCGTCACGTCGAGTGTGCGGGCCTCGGCGGTGTGACCGTGGTCGGTGAGGTCGGTGGTGATGGTGTGCAGGCGGTCCGTGCGTCGGCCGGTGAGGACGACGTGGTGCCCCTGGGCCGCCAGGCGGCGTGCCGTCGCCTCGCCGATCCCGCTGCTGGCTCCCGTCACGAGGACGACCTTGCCCGTTCGTTCCCGCTGAGGGGGTGTCGTGTTGTCCGTGGTCGTGTGGTGTGTGGTCATGGGTCCACTGTCGTCGTGGTCGTGGGGTGGGTGAAGGCCGTGGTGTGCCTGGGAGCGGCGCACCCTGGTTGGTCGGCGTGGTGGCCCCTACTGTGGTCGCATGCCTGACTCTCCACTGGGGGAGTATCTGCGTGCTCGTCGCGGTCAGATATCTCCCGACACCATCGGTCTGGTCTCGCACGGTCGCCGGCGTGTGCCCGGGTTGCGGCGGGAGGAGGTCGCGACGATGGCGGGTCTGAGCGTCGATTACTACACCCGTCTGGAGCAGGGGCGTGAGCGTCATCCCTCCGTGCAGGTGGTGGAGGCGCTCTGTGGTGCGCTGCGGCTCGACGGCGACGCGCGGCTGCACCTGTTCCGTGTCGTTGGTCTGGTGCCGAACCTGGGGGGCGGTGCCGTTCCGGAGCGGGTGGCCCCCGAGTTGCTGCGTCTGATGGACCTGTGGTCCCACACCCCGGCGATCGTTGTGGGGCGGGCCTACGACGTGCTCGCCGGGAACCGGCTCGGCTACGCCCTCTTCGCGGGGTTCGAGTACGGCCCGAACCTGTTGGAGAAGGTGTTCCTCGACCCGGGCGCCCGCGGTTTCTACCCCGACTGGTCGCGGGTGGCGGCCTCCGCCGTCGCGGGTTTTCGTGTCGCGCACGGTAGGGCGCCGGACGATCCGCGTGTGTGCGGGGTTTTGCGGAGTCTGCTGGAGCGCAGTCCTGATTTCGCCGCGCTCTGGGAGCGCCACGAGGCGCGTGGCAAGCGGTTGGAGAGCAAGCGGTTCCACCACCCTGAGGTCGGTGAGCTCACTTTGCGCATGAACGCCTTCGATGTGAGGGCGGCGCCTGGGCAGGAGCTCGTCGTCTACCACGCCGAGCCGGGGTCGGCCAGTGCGGACGCCCTGGTCCTGCTCGGTGCCCTCGCCGCGGTCGCCGAGGGCTGAGCGTGGGTGGCCGGTCGTCAGTGTGAGGGCTGGCGGGTGGGCGGGGCGGCCAGGGTGGCCTGGGCGTCGCGGATGATCTGGGTGAGGTGTTCGTGGTGGGCGCCGGGCCAGTAGAGGTGTTCGCAGGCCTCGCAGCGGGCGAAGGTGTCGTAGGTGGCGCGGGTTCCGGCGGGCAGGGTGTGGGCGACCTCGCCCTTGTCGACGGAGGAGAGGGGCCCGTTGCACTCCAGGCAGCGGGTCCAGGGGGCCAGGGGTGGGGCGAAGCGTTCCAGGACGTCGGTGAGTTGGTGGTCGGGTTGGTCGTGGTGGATGTGGGCGCCCGCGCGCAGGGCCTTGCGGCACAGGAGTTTGCGGTCGCGGGTGAGCAGGACGCGGTGTTGGTCGTTGGCCTGGCGGACGAGGGTGGGGTCGTCGCGGTCGTTGTGGTAGTCGGTGTCCAGTCCGAGGAGGCGCAGGCGGCGGGCGAGGGTGCCCAGGTGGACGTCGAGGAGGAAGCGGGGCGGGTCGAAGCCGGGGGGTAGCGGTTGGGGGCGGGGGACGGGGGTGACGTCGATGACCTGGGTGGGGTCGGGGTGGTGGGAGGCGTCGACGGGGTGGCCGTCGGCGTACAGGGTGCCGATCTCGGTGCGGGGGATGCCGAGGGATTCCACGACGTGGCCGAGGGTGGAGGTGCCGTCGTGGTCGGTGTGGAGGGGGGTGGTGTTCCGGTGGCGTGGGGGGAGGAAGAACCGGAGTTCGGGCGCGATGCGCAGTGTCAGGGTGGCCTGTTCCATTTCTCCAGGATGGCACGGGGGTGTGTCAGGGGGTGGTGGTGCGGAAGCGGGCGCGGTAGGCGGAGGGGGTGATGCCCAGGTGGCGCAGGAAGGCGCGGCGCAGGGACTCGTCGCTGCCCAGTCCGCTGCGGTGGGCGGCTGTGGTGACGTTCTCTCCGGTTTCGAGGAGGGTTTTGGCGGCTTCCAGGCGGACGGTTTCGACGTGGGCGGCGGGGGTGGTGTCGAGTTGTTCGTGGAAGAGGCGGGTGAGGTGGCGTGTGCTGACGTTGGCCAGGGCGGCCAGGGCGGGTGTGGAGTGGTGGGCGGCGGGGTCGGCGGCGATCGCGTCGAGGACGGCGCGGAGTCGGTTGTCGCGGGTGGGCGGGGTGCGGGAGGGGGCGGAGAACTGGGATTGTCCTCCGGGGCGTTGGAGGAAGACGACCAGGTCGCGGGCGGTGTCGCGGGCGGGTTGGGGGCCGTGGTCGTCTTCGACCAGGGCCAGGGACAGGTCGATGCCCGCGCTGACTCCGGCTGAGGTGAGGATGTGGCCGTCGCGGATGTGGAGGGCGTCGGGTTCGACGTGGACGCGGGGGTGGACGCGGGCCAGGAGGGCGGTGTGGCGCCAGTGGGTGGTGGCGCGGCGGTTGTCGAGGAGTCCGGTGCGGGCCAGGGCGAAGGCGCCGGTGCACACCGAGGCGACGCGGGTGGCGCGGTCGGCCAGGGTGGTGATCGCGGTGGTGAGTCCTTCGGGGGTGGGTGTGCGGGGCAGGGTGGGGGATCCGGGGACGATGAGGGTGTGGGGGGTGTCGATGTCGGTTGCGGCGGTGTCGACGAGCAGGCGGGTGCCGGCGGCGGTGGTGACGGGGCGGCCGTCGGGTGAGCACAGGGTGGGGCGGTAGTCGGCGCCGAGCCCGGAGGCGGTGCTGAAGACTTCCAGGGGTGCGGTGACGTCCATCAGGCGGGCCCCGTCGTAGGCCAGGACGGCGATGGTGCGTGGTGGCATGGGGGCACGGTACAGCACCAGCGTGTCCGAATGTGTGGGTTTGTTGTCGCTGGGGACATCGTGGTGGGGGTGGTGGTGCGGGCATGCTCGGTGTCGTTGGCAGGGTTGCGAGTATGAGGAGAGTTGGTTATGAGCCGTCCGCCCGTTCCGCCGTTCACCGAGGCCGATGCACGGGTCAAGGTGCAGGCCGCCGAGGATGCGTGGAACACGCGTGATGCGGCCAGGGTCGCGTTGGCGTACACGCCGGATTCGGTGTGGCGCAATCGGGACCGGTTCGTCACTGGGCGGGCCGAGATCGAGGAGTTCTTGCGGCGCAAGTGGGAGCGTGAGCTCGACTACGCGTTGCGCAAGGAGCTGTGGGCGTTCGGTGGGGACCGGATCGCGGTGCGGTTCCAGTACGAGTCCCGGGATGCCGGGGGCCGGTGGTGGCGCAGCTACGGCAACGAGTTGTGGGAGTTCGACGGGCAGGGGCTGATGCGGCGCCGGGAGGCGAGCATCAATGATGTGGAGATCGCCGAGGGTGAGCGGCGGATCTTCGGTCCGCGCCCGGTCGAGGAGCACGGTAGGCCGTTCCCGTTGGCGTGATCACCGGCGGGGCTGGGGTGGGTTCTGGGCGAGGTGGTCGGTGAAGGTGGTGCGTCCGACGTCGCGTGCGGGGGCCAGGTGGTCTCCGGCGGCGAAGGCGGCGAAGGTCGCTCCGGGAAGGCGCACGGGCAGGACGCGGTGGTGGCCGCCGGTGGCGTCGCGGTAGGCGCGGGCCAGGTCGGGCAGTGGTTCCACTCGGGGGCCGCCCATGTCGGGGACCCGTCCGGCGGGGTCGTGTTCGGCCAGGTGGGCCAGGCGGGCGGCGACCTCGTCGGTGTCGATGGGTTGGATGTCGACGTCGGGTACGGGCATGAGGGGCAGGCGGGCGGCCGCGGCGAGGATGCGCACGATCAGGTCGTGGAACTGGGTGGTGCGCAGGAGGGTCCAGCCGAGTCCGGAGGCCTCCACGGCGCGTTCGATCGTGTGTTTGGTCTGGTAGTAGCCCAGGGGGATGCGGTCGACGCCGACGATGGAGACGTAGACCAGGTGGGCGACTTCTGCGCGGCGGGCGGCGCGGATGAGGTGGGTGGCGGCGGGGATGTCGCCGCCGGTGGGGGTGGTGGCGCAGTGCACGATGGTGTCGGCGCCCTCGAGGGCGGTGTGGAGTCCGGTGCCGGTGCGCAGGTCGACGGCGTGGGAGTGGGGGTCGTCGGGGCGGGGGTGCCGGCTCAGCGTGCGCACGTGGTGTCCGGCCTGGCGTAGCCGGGCGGTGACGGGTCGGCCCAGGGTTCCGGTGGCGCCGGTGACGAGGATCGTGCGCATGTGCTCCCCCTCTTCGCGTGCCGTTCGACGCTAGCACCCGGGGTGGGGGTGGGGCCTGGGTGTGGTGTCGGGGTGTCGGCCGGGAGTCAGACGCGTTGGAGCCGGATGTGGGGGCCCTGGGGTGGGTGCACGGTGATGTGCATGCCGGGTTCGACGGTTCCGCTGGCCAGGACGGTGCCCATGATGCCGGCGCGGTGGGTGATGGTGCCGTCGTCCTCGCGGCGGACCATGTGTGCGAGCAGGCCGGGGGCGAAGTCGTTGATCTGGGCGCAGGGGTTGCGCAGCCCGGTGACGCGGATCGTGGCGTGGGGGCCCAGACGCAGGACGGTTCCGGTGCTCAGGGAGAGCGGGTCCAGGCCGCGGGTGGTGATGTTCTCGCCCAGTTGGCCGGGTAGGACGTCGAATCCTTCGGTGGCGACCTCGTCGAGGAGTTCGGCGTGGATGAGGTGGACCTGGCGCAGGTTGGGTTGGGTGGGGTCCCGGGCGAGGCGGGAGCGGTGCTGGACGGTGGCGCCCAGGTGGGCGTCGCCCTCGACGCCGAGTCCGGCCAGGAGGCGGATGCGGGGGCGGGTGGGTTTGGTGAAGGTGTGGGTGGGGTGGGCGCTGACCGCGGTGACGGTGGGGTGCGTGGTGTCCCTTTCCCGCTGGGGTGTGGGGGCGGGTGTTGGCTCGGGCGCGTCGTGGCACGCGGGACGGCCGGGGCACTGCTGTGGGTTCAGGGGGTCAGGTGGGGTGGGAAGCCGGTCCAGCGCGGGTCGGCGTCCAGATGGCAGACGTCATTGTAGGTCAGGAGCGCGGGGGCGCGGTCGGGGGTGTAGCGGATGACGGTGAGCGCCGCGTTGGCGGGGGCCAGGCCGGTCCACGTCCATGCGGGGGCGCCGAGGGCGGCGGAGACGATCCACCCGATGAGGTGGGCGTGGGTGATGACGATGGCGTGGACGTCGTGGTCGCCGTCGGTGGGACCGGTGAATCGGGTCAGGGCGCGGTGGGCCAGGGCGGGGCCGGGGTCGCGTTCGCTGGCGGGGTGGGCGTGGATGAGGTCCAGGATCCGGTCGGCGTGTTCGGGGGGCGGTTCCTGGCGGGTGGGAAGGTGCGGTACGTAGTCCCCGGCCTCGGGAGCGGGCTGGGGGTGGATGCCGGGGAGGCGGTCGGCGACCAGGTGCGCGGTCTGGGTGGCGCGTGGCAGGGGGCCGTGGTGGAGGGAGCGGGGGTTGAGGGCGCTCAGACGGTGGCCGAGTCGGGCGGCCCGGCGTCGGTGAGGTCGCCGGTGGTGAGGTCGCCGGTGGTGGGGTCGGCGTTGGCGTGGCGGGCCAGGTAGAGGTGGCGGGCGGCGGGCATGGGGGCCTTGGAATGGGTCGGGGCGGCGAAGTGCCCGCCGCCCCGGGTGGGTCGTCTAGTCCTGGTGTTCGGGTTCTTCGGGGTTGCGGCGCAGGTTGATGATGGCCGCGGCGAGGCCGCCCCAGAGCAGGACGATGGAGACGGCCATCATGATGATGGCGCTGGTGGACATCACTGGTCCCCTTCCGTGGTGGGGGTCTGGTCGGCTCGTGCGTCCTGGGCGGCGAGTTCGTCGGCGCGCTTCCAGGGGGCGAGCGAGATGATGACGCCGATGACGATGGCGCCGATGGCCACGCCCCAGCCGGCGACCTGCAGGAACGCCTCGGGGTAGCCGCCGTAGGGCTCGGTCAGTTCGGTGCGCAGGCTGTCCCACATCATGTAGCCCAGCAGGGCGGGGGTGATGATGCCCAGGGTCAGGCGCCACCACAGGCCCAGGCGCAGTGAGGACACCGCGTTGGCGTGGTCCTGGAACAGCGGCAGTCTCCGGGCGATCCAGGAGACGACGATGATGAGGACGAGGCCGGCCAGGGCGATGCCGTACTGGTTGATGAAGTGGTCGAAGGCGTCGAGGAAGAACAGTCCCTCGTGGGTGGGGAAGAGCAGGATCGAGGCCAGGGCGGTGGCTCCGCCGACGGTCAGGACGGTGGGGACGCGGCCCAGGCCGGTGCGTTCGTGCACGGCCGAGACGATGACCTGGACGATGCTCAGCAGGGAGCTGATGCCGGCGACCACCAGGGAGCCGAAGAACAGCACGCCGAAGAGGCCGCCGCCGAAGGGCAGGCTGGAGATGATCTGCGGGAAGGCGACGAAGGCCAGGCCCAGGCCGGAGGTGGCGACCTCGTCGACGCTGGTGCCCGCGCTGGTGGCCATGAAGCCCAGGGCGGCGAAGACGCCGATGCCGGCCAGGAGCTCGAAGGAGCTGTTGGCGAAGCCCGCGACGAGGGCGGAGCCGGTCAGGTCGGACTTGCGGCGCAGGTAGGAGGCGTAGGTGACCATGATGCCGAAGCCGATGGACAGGGAGAAGAAGATCTGTCCGTAGGCGGCGATCCAGACGCTGCCGTTGAGCATCTCGCCCCAGTCGGGGGTGAACAGGGCGTTGAGGCCTTCGGTGGCGCCGTCGAGGGTCAGGGCCTGGACGACCATGACGAGGAAGAGGACCAGGAGCAGGGGGATGAAGATCCGGTTGGCCTTCTCCACGCCGTTGCGGATGCCCAGGGCCAGGACGCCCAGGACGACGACCCACACGCCGATCAGGGGCCAGGTGACGCCGGAGACGTATCCGGAGACGAGGCCGGGGCCTTCGGCGAGTTGGAGGAACTCTCCGAAGAAGAAGGCGTTGGGGTCCTCGCCCCACTGCTGCCCGAAGGAGAAGAAGGTGTAGCGGATCGCCCAGGCGATGATGACGGCGTAGTAGACGGCGATCACGAAGCAGATCGCGACCTGCCACCAGCCGATCGCCTCGGCGGGTCGGAAGAGGCGCCGATAGGACAGGGGCGCTGAGGAGCGGTACCGGTGTCCGATGGCGTATTCGAGGATCAGCAGGGGGATACCGGCGGTGAGGAGGGCAACGAGGTAGGGCAGCAGGAAGGCGCCGCCACCGTTCTCGTAGGCGACGTAGGGGAATCGCCAGATGTTGCCCAGGCCGACGGCGGATCCGATCGCCGCCATCAGGAAGCCCGCGCGCGTCCCCCACTGCTCGCGCGTCTGTTGGACCATGTTCAGGTCTCCTAAATCATCACGTTGTTCGCGATCCGCACGCTAGCAGGAGTTGGGCGTTCGGGCACCGTTGCGGCGTGCGGCGCGACGTGCTGTCGTGCCGTGTCGGGGTGTTCAGGGGGAGATTGTCTAGCACGCGGAGGATGCAGTCTAGGGCAATCCGGGCTTATCAGGCGATTTCAGTCTGCCTTGGCGAGGAACCGTGGTCCTTCGTGGGCGGGAGGGGCGCCGCGCGGTCCGTTCAGGGGCGGCGGGGCGGGCGTGGGCGCATGCGGGCGGTGGGCAGGTCGGGTGCTGGCAGGGCGGGGCCGGGGTCGCCGGTGACGGGGGTGAAGCGGGTGCCGTGCCCGGTGCGGTCGCGTTCCCAGTCGGCGCGGGCCCGGACGATCTCGTCGTGGTCGCGGCCGACCAGGTTCCACCACATGAGCAGGTCCTCGGTGAAGGGTGTGCCGCCGATGAGCAGGAGGCGGGCGGAGTGCGGGGAGGCGAGCGCGAGCTCGTTCCGCCCGGGGCCGAGGTAGAGCAGGGCCCCGGGTTCGACGCGGTGGCCGAACAGGTCGAGTGGGGTGTCCAGGGGTAGGACGCCGTGTTCGAAGCCGGGGTTCAGGGGCAGGACCAGGCGGGCGCCGGGAGCGAGGGTGACTTCGGCGCCCATGAGTGGGGTGTGGACGCGGGCGGGGGAGGAACGGCCGTCCAGGTCCCCGGCGATGACGGTGACGCGTGCCCCGGGGCGGGTCAGGACGGGAAGGTCGGCGTGGTGGGCGAAGGCGGGTGGGCCGTGGCGGTCGGGTTCGGGCAGGGCGATCCACAGTTGGGCGCCGTGCAGGAGAGGCGGTGCGTCCGGGGGCGTGCGTTCGGAGTGGGCGATGCCGTGGCCCGCGGTCATGATGCTGAGCTGGCCGGGTTGGACGAGTTGGTCTGAGCCGAGGCTGTCGCGGTGGCGGACGCGGCCCTCGACGAGCCAGCTGACGGTCTGCAGGCCGATGTGGGGGTGCGGGGGGACCTGCATGCCCGCCTGGTGGGTGAGGTCGGTGGGGCCGTAGACGTCGGCGAAGCACCAGGCGCCGATCATGCGGCGGTTCTTGCCCGGCAGGGAGCGCAGGACGGGCATGGCGCGCGGCCCGCCCAGGGGGACCTCGCGGGGGAGGAGGAGTTCGGTGTCCGGGCAGGGGGCCGGGTGCTGGGCGGTGCACACGCGTTGTTCGCTGGGGTGGCGTTCCTGGTTGCTCACCTGGTCGACGGTAGTCCAGGACGGTGCACGCCGGTGGGAGGGGCGTGCCGGTGGAGCGGGAAAAGGGGTGGCCGTCCCGGCGTCGGCGTGTGAGGGTGGGGGTTCCCAGCGAGGAGGCGCGTGTGAGCGACTGCGTGTTCTGTCTGATCCGGGACGGTCGGGCCCCGGCGAGCCCGGTGTACTCCGATGACCTGGTGCTGGCGTTCATGGACCTGTACCCGGTGACTCCGGGGCACGTGCTGGTGGTGCCGCGTGAGCACGTGGTGGGGTTGGGGGACGTCGATGACGCGGTGGGCGCGCGGATGTGGCGTACGGCTCGCCGGGTGGGTGAGGCGTTGCGGGGCGGCGCGGTGCGTTGTGAGGGGGTGAACCTGTTCCTGGCCGACGGGGAGGCGGCCGGACAGGAGGTGTTCCACGCCCACCTGCACGTGTTCCCCCGGTTCTCGGGTGACGGGTTCTCCGTTCAGGCGGGCTGGGAGGAGGCCGAACGCGCGGTGTTGGACACCCACGCCGAACGGTTGCGCGGGGCGTTGGGCGCGGCCGGGACCTGACCCGGGGAGGGTGGGGCGCGGCGTGTCGTGAGTACGCCTACCCAGAGGCGGTGGGGACGGGTACCGATGCGGCGGTCGGGGGCGCGCTCCTAGGTTCGGTGCATGTTCTTCCTCCTGGTCGGCCATGCGGCGATGGCCCTGCACTTCGCGTTCCTGTCCTTCGTGGTCTTCGGTGGTTTCCTGGCCTGGCGGTGGCCCCGGACGTGGTGGGTGCACCTGGGGGTGGCCGCCTACGCGTTGGGGATCGTGATCGTGGACTGGCCGTGTGTGCTGACCGAGGTCGAGAACTGGTCGCGGGCGCGGACGGGGCGGGCGGTGATGGAGGCGGGGTTCCTCGACCACTACCTGACCGGGACGCTGTATCCGCGTGAGCACGTGCTGACCTCGCGGGTGGTGATCGGTGTGGTCGTCGGCCTGTCGTGGGTGGGGGCGCTGTGGCGGTCCCGTCGGCGCGGCCGGGGGCCGTCCCGGTGCCGATCAGCGCCGGAGGGTCGGGCGCCCCTGGTGTGAAGGGATGGTTTACCGTACGCTGGAAAGCGCTTTCATACGGAAAGGCGGTAACCACCCATGGGTGATCACGTGTTGGGTGTGGCCATGAACGGCGTCACCGGACGCATGGGGTACAGGCAGCACCTGACCCGCTCGATCCTGGCCATCCGCGAGGCGGGAGGCACACTCCTGCCCGACGGAACCCGGGTCATCCCCGAACCGATCCTGGTCGGGCGCTCCGAGCGCAAGCTCCGCGAGATCGCCGAGCGCCACGGGCTCGAGCGCTACTCGACCGACCTGGACGCGGTGCTGGCCGACGACGACGTGTCGATCTACTTCGACGCCCAGATCACGCACGCCCGCGAGGCGGCCGTGCGTTCCGCGGTCGCCGCGGGCAAGCACGTCTACGTCGAGAAGCCCACCGCCGGCACCCTGGCCTCGGCCCTGGAGCTGGCCAAGCTCGCCCGCGACGCCGGGGTGCGCAACGGGGTCGTCCAGGACAAGCTCTTCCTGCCCGGCCTGCTCAAACTCCGCCGCCTGATCGAGTCCGGCTTCTTCGGCCGGATCCTGTCGGTCCGCGGCGAGTTCGGCTACTGGGTCTTCGAGGGCGACTGGCAGCCCGCCCAGCGGCCCAGCTGGAACTACCGCGCCGAGGAGGGCGGCGGCATGGTGCTGGACATGTTCCCGCACTGGCACTACATCCTCGAGCACCTGTTCGGCCCGGTGCGGACGGTCACCGCCAAGGTGGCCACCCACATCCCGCGCCGCTGGGACGAACAGGGCAGACCCTACGACGCCACCGCCGACGACTCCGCCTACGGCATCTTCGAGCTGGACGGCGGCGCCATCGCCCAGATCAACTCCTCCTGGAACGTGCGCGTGGCCCGCGACGAACTCGTGGAGTTCCAGGTCGACGGCACCCACGGCAGCGCCGTGGCGGGCCTGCGCGCCTGCCGCGTCCAGCACAGGTCGGCCACCCCCAAGGCGGTCTGGAACCCCGACGTCGAGGACCCGGGCCGCTACCGCGACCAGTGGGAGCAGGTGCCCGACAACACCGAGTTCCCCAATGGCTTCCGCGCCCAGTGGGAGGACTTCCTCAAGCACGTCATCACCGGTTCCCCCTTCCCGCACGACCTGCTCGCCGGCGCCCGCGGCCTCCAGATGGCCGAGGCCGGGCTGCGGTCGGCGCGCACCGGGTCCACCGTCGAACTGGACGAGGTCACCCTGTCGTGAACACCCTGCGCATGCCCACCGCCGACGGCGTTGTGGAGGACTACACGCTCACCGGCACCCCCGTGGCCACCGCGCCCGTGCCCCCCGCGCGGTCCCGGACGGCCTACGCCGCCGCCCACGTGGTCGCCGACCCCCTGGCCCCCAACGCCCCCGGAGCGCCCGCCCGCCTGGACTGGGACGCCACCCTGGCCTTCCGCCACCACCTGTGGGACCAGGGTCTGGGCGTAGCCGACGCCATGGACACCGCCCAGCGCGGCATGGGCCTGGACTGGGCGGCCACCGCCGAACTCATCCGCAGGTCGGGCGCGGAGGCCGCCGCGCGCGGGGCCGCCCTGGCCTGCGGGGTCGGCACCGACCAGCTCGATCCTTCGCACGCCAGCCTGGAAAGCGTTATCACTGCGTACGGGGAGCAGCTCGACGTCGTCCAGGGCGCCGGCGCCGCACCCGTCCTCATGGCCTCCCGCGCCCTGGCGGCCGTCGCCTCCGGGCCCGACGACTACGCCAAGGTCTACGGCCACCTGCTCCGCCGGGCCGGCCGACCGGTCATCCTGCACTGGCTGGGCACCGCCTTCGACCCCGCGCTGAACGGGTACTGGGGGTACGCCGACCCGGCCGAGGCGATCGAACCGGTGGCCGCCCTCATCGCCGAGCACGCGGAGGGGGTCGAGGGCGTCAAGGTCTCCCTGCTGGACGCCTCCCTGGAGATCCGGCTGCGCCGCCTGCTCCCCGAGGGGGTGCGCCTGTACACCGGCGACGACTTCAACTACCCGGAGCTGGTCCTGGGCGACGAGCACGGCCACTCCCACGCCCTGCTCGGGATCTTCGCCGCCATCGCCCCGGCCGCCGCCCGGGCGCTGGCCGCCCTGGACGAGGGCGACACCGCCCGCTACCGGGCCCTGTTGGGCCCCACCGTCCCCCTGGCCCGGCACCTGTTCGCCGCCCCCACCTTCTACTACAAGACCGGGATCGCCTTCCTGGCCTGGCTCAACGGCCACCAGAAGGGGTTCCACATGGTGGGCGGCCTGCACGGCGCCCGCGACCTGCCCCACCTGGCCCAGGCGGTGCGCCTGGCCGACGCCGCCGGGGTCCTGGGCGACCCCGAACTGGCGGTGGCGCGCATGCGGTCCCTGCTGCGGGTGTCGGGGGTGGACCAGTGAGCACGACCGCCTCCTCCACCCCCTCGGACGCCGGCCGGGTCACCCCCGCCTCCGTGGACCTGCCCTCGGGCCGACCCGCCGCGGTGCCCACCCCCCGACCGGGGGATCCGGCCCTGTCCCGCCTGTCCCTCAACCAGGCCACCGTCAAGTACTGGAGTCTCGTCCAGGCCGTCGACGGCTGCCTGCGCGCCGGACTCCCCGCCATCGGCGTGTGGCGCGAGCCGGTCGCCGATGTGGGGCTGGCCGGGGCCGCCCGGCTGCTGCGCCGGTCGGGTCTGCGGGTGTCCTCCTACTGCCGGGGCGGGTTCCTGACCGGACCCGACCGGGGCGCGGCCCTGGACGACAACCGCCGGGCGATCGACGAGGCCGCCGAGTTGGGCGCCCCCTGCCTGGTCATGGTGGTCGGGGGACTGCCCGGGGGCGAGCGCGACCTGGCCGCGGTGCGCGAGCGGATGGTCGAGGCCCTGGCCGAGCTGGTGCCCCACGCCCGGGAGCGCGGGGTCCGGCTGGCGTTGGAGCCCCTGCACCCGATGTTCTGCGCCGACCGCGCGGTGCTGTCCACCCTGGGTCAGGCCCTGGACGTCGCCGAGCGGTTCGACGCGGCCGCGGTGGGCGTCGTGGTGGACGCCTACCACGTGTGGTGGGATCCGGCGGTCCACGAGCAGATCGCCCGCGCCGGTGCGGGCGGGCGCATCGCCTCCTTCCAGACCTGTGACTGGGAGTTGCCGCTGCCCGCCGACACGCTGCTGGGCCGGGGCATGGTCGGTGACGGCCACGCCGACGTGCGCGGGCTGCGCCGGGCCGTGGACGCGGCCGGGTACACCGGCGACATCGAGGTGGAGATCTTCAACGAGCGGATCTGGGCGGCCGACGGCGACGAGGTGATCGCGACCCTGGCCCGCCGCCACGTGCAGTACGTCCTGTGAGGTTCCCGAGGGCGCGGAGCCCCCGGGGACCCGGGCCCGCCGGCCGGGCGGGCCCTCACACACCGATCACACAGCCCACCTACCGAGGAGCGGTATGAACTTCGACGGAATCCTGTTCTTTCCCCTGACCCCCTTCGATGTCCGGGATCGGGTCGATGAGGACGTGTTGGCCGAGCACGTGGCCTCGGGGGTCGGGCACGGCGCGGGCGGTGTGTTCGCGGCGTGCGGCACCGGGGAGATCCACGCGTTGTCGGCCGCCGAGCACGCGGCCGTGGTGCGGTGCTCGGTGGAGGTCACCGCGGGCCGGGTGCCGGTGGTGGCCGGTGCGGGCGGCAGTGTGGGCACCGCCGTCGAGCAGGCTCGGGCGGCCAAGGAGTTGGGGGCGGACGCGGTCCTGCTGCTGCCGCCCTACCTGGTGGGCGCTCCGCAGAGGGGGCTGGTGGAGTACGTGCGCGGGGTGACCTCGGCGGTGGACGTTCCGGTGATCGTCTACCAGCGCGGGTCGATGGTGTTCACGCCCCAGAGCGCGGTCGAGTTGGCGTCGATTCCGGGGGTGGTGGGGATCAAGGACGGTGTGGGTGATCTGGGGCGGATGCATCAGATCGTGTTGGCGGTGCGTGGGGTGCGGGGTGAGGGGTTCACCTTCTTCAACGGGTTGCCCACGGCCGAGCTGACCGTGCCCGCCTATCGGGCGGTGGGGGTGCCGCTGTACTCCTCGGCGGCGTTCGCGTTCGTGCCCGAGGTCGCCGCCGCGTTCCACACCGCCGTCCGCTCCGGTGACCCGCTGGCCGACACCTTGACGCGCGAGTTCTTCGAGCCCCTGGTGCGGTTGCGCGACCGTGTGCCCGGGTATGCGGTGTCGCTGGTCAAGGCGGGTGCGCGGGTACGCGGTGTGGACGTGGGCGGGGTGCGTGCCCCGTTCGTGGATCCCACCGCCGAGGAGGAGGCGGCTCTGGCCGCGCTCGTGGAGGCCGGTCTGTCGCTGGTGAAGGAGGGCTGAGCGGCGTGCGTGTGAGCGAGGTGTCCGCGCGGGCCCACCGGTTGCCGCTGCACCGGGCGTGGGACGGGGGCGTGGACCGCAACGATCTGGTCGTGGTGCGGGTGCGTACCGACACCGGGCTGGTCGGGACGGGGTTCGCGTGGACGCCGCTGATCGGTGCCCGGGCGGTGGAGGCGCTGGTCAACGACGACTGTCCGGCGGTCCTGGTGGGGCGGGAGGCCCATCCGGCGCGGTGGGAGGAGTTGTGCTGGCATCTGCGTGAGGCGGGCACCAGTGGTCTGACGCTGATGGCCGTGGCGGGTGTGGACATCGCCCTGTGGGATCTGGTGGCGCGGTCGGCCGGGGTGAGTCTGGTGGACCTGGTGGGTCGGCGGAGGGACGAGGTCTGGGCCTACGGCAGCGGGGTGAATCTGGACTA